>JALSGW010000406.1 GCA_026982585.1 Alphaproteobacteria bacterium
GGTCGGCGGCCTTCTCGATGAGCGCGAGCAGCTCCGCCTCGAGCGCCTGGACCTCGCTCTGCATCGGTGCCTTCCTCCGGACGAGCCCACCTCCCCGCGACAGCACAAAGGGGCCGGACGGCCCCCGTGCCCGCCTCCGGCACGCGCAACCCGCGCCCCGACCTCAGCGGGCGAGAGCGGTGCGAGCCTCCGTCGCCAGCTGGGCGAACGCCGAATGGTCGCGCACCGCGAGGTCGGCCAACACCTTCCGGTCCACCTGAATGCCCGCGAGCTTGAGGCCGTGGACGAAGCGGCCGTAGGTGAGGCCGTGGTCCCGTGCTGCCGCGTTGATACGCTGGATCCACAGCCGCCGGAAGTCCCGCTTGCGCTGCCGGCGGTCGCGATACGCATACTGGAGCGACCGCTCCACCGCCTGCTTGGCGGTCTTGAAGCAGTTCTTGCGGCGCCCGCGGTAGCCCTTCGCGAGCTTGAGGATCTTCTTGTGGCGGGCGTGTGCCGTCACGCCCCGTTTCACTCTGGCCATGGTCCACTCCGCTCGAAGACTCCCCGCCGCGCGCTCAGCCGTAGGGCAGCAGCGGACGGATGAGCTGCACGTCCGAAGGCGCGAGCAGGGTGGTGCCCCGGGTCGCCCGCTTGGTCTTGCGCGAGCGATGGGTGAAGTTGTGGCGATGATAGGCGTGGGCGCGGCGGATCTTGCCCCGCGCCGTCAGCCGAAACCGTTTCGCCGCCGCCTTCTTGGTCTTGAGCTTGCTCATCGCGCTCCGGCTCCAACAAGCACCGCCCCGCCCGCGGCCCTATAGCCGCGCGAGGGGACCCAGGCAATCGCAGTCGGTCAAGGCCGCCCTCATATCGCGCGCCCTCCCCCGGCGATCAAGGCCGAGGCGGCGCGGCCTTGCCAGCACCATCCGCCCCCCCTAAGTAGCGGTCGACACCTCACGCGGGCCCTTCGCCACGTGCGACCGTCCGGTGTCCGGCCCCAGGCCGGATCCTGCCCGCGGCGGCCCAACCGGAAGGAGAGCCACGTCCCATGACCTTTCCCACCTTCACCCTGCGTCAGCTGCTCGAGGCCGGCGTCCATTTCGGCCATCAGACCCGGCGCTGGAACCCGGCCATGGCCCCCTACATCTACGGGGTGCGCAACGGCATCCACATCATCGACCTCACCCAGACCGTACCGCTCCTCTACCGCGCCCTGAAGGCGGTGAGGGACGTGGTGGCCCACGGCGGACGGGTGCTGTTCGTGGGCACCAAGCGCCAGGCCCAGCAGCCGATCGCCAACGCCGCCCGCCAGTGCGGCCAGTACTACGTCAACCACCGCTGGCTCGGCGGCACCCTGACCAACTGGTCCACCATCTCCCGCTCCATCCGCCGCCTGCGCGAGCTCGAGGACCGGCTCGCCAACCCCGAGGCCACCCTCGGTCTCACCAAGAAGGAACTGCTCCACCTCCATCGGCTCAAGGCCAAGCTCGAGCGGGGGCTCGGCGGCATCAAGGACATGGGCGCGCTGCCCGACATCCTGTTCGTGATCGACATCAACAAGGAGGCGATCGCGGTCGCCGAGGCCAAGAAACTCAACATCCCGATCGTGGCGGTGTGCGACACCAACACCGATCCCCGCGGCATCCCCTACCCGATCCCGGGCAACGACGACGCCAGCCGCGCCATCCATCTCTACTGCGACCTCATGGTGCAGGCGGTGATGGACGGTCTCGAGGCGGAGATGGCCGGGGCGGGGATCGATGTCGGCCACCGGGAGGAACTGCCGCCGGAGGATCTGAGCGCGGCCGTGGAGGATTCGGCAGGCGAGGGCGAGCCTGTGGCGGCGGGGGAGGTCGCCGCCGAGGAGCTCCCAGAGGGGGATTCGGCCCCGCCTGCCGACCTGCAGCCCTCCGCCGAGGCTGGGCATCGCAGCTGATCCGCACCGTCTCCTGAGGGGATTCCAATCCATGACCACCATTTCCGCAGCGCTCGTGAAGGAGCTCCGGGAGCGCACCGGGGCCGGCATGATGGACTGCAAGAAGGCGCTGTCCGAGACCGGCGGCGACCTCGAGGCCGCGGTGGACTGGCTGCGCAAGAAAGGGCTCGCCGCGGCCGCCAAGAAGGCCGGCCGGGCCACCTCCGAGGGGCTGATCGGCCTCTGGCTCGGCGAGCGCGCCGGGGCGCTCGTGGAGGTCAACTCGGAGACCGACTTCGTCGCCCGCAACGCCACCTTCCAGGAGCTCGTGCGCCGCATCCTGGAGCGCGCGCCGGAGGCGCGCGGCGACGTGGAGGCGCTGCGCAACCTCACCCTGCCCGACTCGGGGCGCAGCGTGGCCGAGGATATCGCCGAGACCATCGCCCGCGTTGGCGAGAACATCAACCTGTCCCGCACCGCCTTCCTCTCGGTGGAGGAAGGTCTGGTGGCGGGATATGTGCACGCCCAGAGCGCCCCCGGGCTGGGACGGATCGGCGTGCTGGTGGCCTTGCGCTCGCCGGCGCCGGCGGAGGAGCTGGCCGAGCTCGGCAAGCAACTCGCCATGCACATCGCCGCCCACAGCCCCCTGGCGGTGGACCGCGCGGGGCTCGATCCCGAGCTGGTCGAGCGCGAGCGGGCGATCCTGCGCGAACAGGCCAAGAGCTCGGGCAAGCCGGAATCCATCATCGAAAAGATGGTGGAAGGACGCTTGAAGAAGTTCTATCAGGAGGCGGTGCTGCTGGAGCAGCCCTTCGTGATGGATCCCGAGCAGCGGGTGGGCGAGATTGTCGAGGGTGTGGCAAAGCGGATCGGCAAACCCGTGGAGGTGGCCGGCTTCGTGCGCATGGCGCTGGGCGAGGCCGGGGGTTCGGGAGCCGCGACCGGATCCTGACCGGCGCCTGGCGCCCGGATGTCCGGTTGCCCCCCGCCTTGGGCGGGAGGCGTGCCCGTGAACGAGGAGGATCCGGCCACGCCGCGCCCCGCCTTCCGGCGGGTGCTGCTCAAAATGTCGGGTGAGGCGCTCCTCGGGGAGCGCGAGTTCGGGCTCGACCGCGGGGTGCTGGAGCGGCTGGCCGCCGACGTGGCGGAGGTCCACCGGATGGGGGTGGAACTCTGCCTGGTGATCGGCGGCGGCAACATCGTGCGCGGCAGCACGCTCGCCGCGGCCGGGGTCGAGCGCACCAGCGCCGACTACATGGGCATGCTCGGCACCGTCATCAACGCGCTCGCGGTGCAGAGCGTGATCGAGCGGCACGGCATCGCCACCCGGGTGATGTCGGCGATCCCCATGTCGGCGGTGTGCGAGCCCTATATTCGCAGGCGCGCCCTGCGCCATCTCGAGAAGGGCCGGGTGGTGATCTTCGCCGCCGGCACCGGCAATCCCTACTTCACCACCGACACCGCCGCCGCGCTCCGGGCGGCGGAGATGAACTGTCAGCTGTTGCTCAAGGGCACCCAGGTGGACGGGGTCTACGACGCCGATCCCAAGCGCCATCCCGAGGCCCGGCGGTTTGCGCGGCTCAGCTATCTCGAGGTGCTGAGGCGCGACCTGCGGGTGATGGACGCCTCGGCGATCGCGCTTGCCAGGGAAAGCCGCATCCCCATTATCGTGTTCTCGGTCCAAGAGCCGGGATCGCTGCCACGGGTGCTGACGGGCCGTGCGCCCCACACCATCATCGAGGAGGCGGAGGCATGACGAGCGGCAGCCTGGACCTCAAGGACGTCAAAAAACGCATGGACGGCGCGGTGGAGGTGCTGCGCCGGGAGCTCGGCGGTCTGCGCGCCGGACGCGCCTCGGCGAGCCTGCTCGATCCCATCACGGTCCACGCCTACGACAGCGACATGCCGCTGAACCAGCTGGCCAGCGTGAGCGTGCCCGAGCCGCGCCTGCTCACCGTGCAGGTATGGGATCGCAATCTGGTGAAGGCGGTGGAGAAGGCGATCCGCAGCTCGGAGCTGGGCCTCAACCCCCAGGTGGAGGGCAATCTCATCCGCATTCCGCTTCCCGAACTCTCCGAGGAGCGCCGCGCGGAGCTCGTCAAGGTGGCCCATCGCTATGCGGAACAGGCGCGCGTCGCGGTGCGCAACGTGCGCCGCGATGCCATGGACCGGCTCAAGCGGCTCGAGAAGGAGGGCGCCATCTCCAAGGACGAGCACCGCAGGCTGGCGGATGAGGTGCAGAAACTCACCGACCGCCATGTGGAGGCCATCAACAAGCTCCTCGAGCAGAAGGAACGGGACATCATGACGGTGTGAGGCCCGGACCTTGACCGCCCGCCTGCCCGACGCCCTCGCCGAGACCACCCTGCCCGTTCATGTGGCCATCATCATGGACGGCAACCGGCGTTGGGCCCGTCGCCACGGCAAGCCCCCCATCTACGGCCACCGCCAGGGGGCGGAGGCGGTGCGGCGGACGGTGGACGCCTGCGCCCGGCTCGGCATCCGCTATCTCACCCTCTATGCCTTCTCCGCGGAGAACTGGCGGCGCCCCGTGGAGGAGGTGGGCGAGCTCATGAACCTGCTCCGCTACTATCTGCGCCGCGAGATCGACAATCTCCACGACAAGGACGTGGCCATCCGGGTGATCGGCGAACGGCGCGGGCTCGATCCGGACATCGTCGAGCTCATCGCCCGCGCCGAGCGACTGACCGCCCGAAACCGCCGCCTCAAGGTGGTGGTCGCCCTCAACTACGGCGGCCGGCAGGAGATCCTGCGGGCGGTGCGCCGGATCGCCGAGGCGGTTAGGAGCGGAAGGCTCGATCCGGTCGACATCGACGAGCAGCGTTTCAGCCGGGCGCTGGATACCGCCGGCATCCCGGATCCGGACCTCCTCATCCGCACCAGCGGCGAGCAGCGCATCAGCAACTTCCTGCTCTGGCAGCTGGCCTATACCGAACTCGTGTTCGTTCCGGTCGCCTGGCCGGAGTTCGACGAAACCCATCTCGTGGACGCGTTGGTGGAATACAGCCGTCGCGAGCGACGCTATGGCGCCTCGGCCGGGTGAGGCGAAGAGCGGGGGGGAGCTGCGCCTTCGCATCGTCACGGGAACGGTGCTCGGGGCCACCGGGCTGTTCGCGGTGCTGGCCGGCGGGCCCTGGTTCGCGCTGCTGGTCGCGCTGGTGGCCCTCGGCATGTCCCTCGAACTCGCGCGGCTGCTCGAGGCCGCGCGGGAGCGCAGGCGGCGGCTGCGGTTGCTGCTGCTGTTGGGCACCCTGCCGGGGGTGATGGCACCGGCGGTGCTGCCGCTCGGCTGGGCGCTTCTGCTTTTGGCCTGGGGTGCCGGGTTCGCCGCCGCGGTGCGCCGGCTGTGGGGGGAGACGGCGGGCCCGGCGGCGCTCGGGGTGGTCTATCTGGGCCTGCCGCTCGCCCTGCTGGTGTGGTTGCGCCAGGGCTGGGCGGAGGGGGCGTGGCTCACCCTGTGGCTGCTCCTGGTGGTGGCGGCCACCGACATGGGCGGCTACACGGTCGGGCGCAGCCTGGGCGGTCCAAAACTCGCCCCCCGGTTGAGCCCGGCCAAGACCTGGTCCGGCCTCGCCGGTGCGGCGGCGTTCGGATCCCTGAGCGGGCTGCTGGCGGCCTGGGGCCTGCCCGACCTTCCCTTTCCCCCGCTCTGGGCGGCGCTGTTCGGCGGCGTGCTGGCCCTGGTGGCCCAGCTCGGCGACCTCACCGAGAGCTGGCTCAAGCGGCGGGCGGGCTTCAAAGACAGCGGCAGGCTGCTGCCGGGCCACGGCGGCCTGCTCGACCGTTTCGACGGCCTGCTCGCGGCAAGCCCGCTCTACGCCATCACGGTGAGCTGGCTGGAGATGGGGAGATCGCCGTGAGCGCCCGCGGCGAGCGGCCGCAAGCCTGGCCCAGGCGGGTGACGGTGTTGGGCGCCACCGGCTCGGTGGGGCGCTCGACCCTCGCACTCATCGCCGACCATCCCGCCCGCTTCGAGGTGGAGGCGCTCGCCGCCGGCGCCAACGCCGCCGCCCTCGCGGAGGCGGCGCGAAGGCTGCGCCCGCGTTTCGTGGCCGTGGCGCGCGATGAGTCCTACCGGCCCCTCAAGGAGGCGCTCGCCGGCACCGGCATCGAGGTGGCGGCGGGGACGGAGGCGGTGCTGGAGGCGGCACGGCGCCCGAGCGACTGGCTGATGGCGGCCATCGTCGGTGCTGCGGGGCTGTTGCCCACCCTCGAGGCGGTGCGGCGGGGTGCGATCGTCGCCCTCGCCAACAAGGAGGCGTTGGTGTGCGCCGGAGCGCTGATGATGCGCGAGGCGGAACGCCACGGTGCCCGGCTCTTGCCGGTCGATTCCGAACACAACGCCATCTTCCAGATCCTCAACGGCCAGCGCCATGCGCCCGAACGCATCCTGCTCACCGCCTCGGGCGGTCCCTTCCGGAACGCCTCTGCGGAGGACATGGCCCGGGCCACCCCCGACCAGGCGCTGGCCCATCCCAGCTGGTCGATGGGCGCCAAGATCACCATCGACAGCGCCACCATGATGAACAAGGGACTGGAGATCATCGAGGCGCACCACCTCTTCGGCCTCGACCAGGAGCGGATCGAGGTGCTGATCCACCCGCAGTCGGTGGTGCACGGCATCGTCCAGTTCCCGGACGGTTCGGTGTTCGCCCACATGGCGGTGGCGGACATGCGGGTTCCCATCGCCCACACCCTCGCCTGGCCGGACCGGATCGCCTGGGAGCCGCCCCGGCTCGACCTCGCCCAGATCGGCCGGCTCGACTTCGCGCCTCCCGACCACCACCGCTTCCCCGCCCTCGGCCTGTGCCGGATCGCCTTGAGAATGGGCGGGGCGGCCCCAACTGTGATCAACGCGGCCAACGAGGTGGCGGTGCGCGCCTTCCTTGAAGGGCGCATCGGCTTCCTCGACATCGCGCGCACGGTGGAGGAGGCCCTGCACAGCCCGCTCGCCGCCCAGTCCGCCGACAGCGTCGCCGACATCCTGGCCGTCGACCGGGAGACGCGGCGGCGGACGGAGGACCGAATCGCGCGCAAAAGCGGCGCTTGAAGACCGGAGAAGGCGATGTCCCTGCTCTCCATGCTGGTGTCCTATGTGATCCCGTTTCTGCTCATCCTGTCCGTGGTGGTGTTCGTGCACGAATTCGGCCACTACTGGGTGGCGCGCCGCAACGGCGTGCGGGTGGAGGTGTTCTCGATCGGCTTCGGGCCCGAACTGTTCGGCTGGACCGACCGGCGCGGCACCCGTTGGAAGTTCAGCCTCATCCCGCTCGGCGGCTATGTGCGCATGCGGGGCGAAGAGGCCGCGGCTGAGGGGAGCGCCGGGGATCCGGAGAGCTTCGCGGCCAAGACGGTGTGGCAGCGCATGGCCATCGTCGCCGCCGGTCCGCTCGCCAATTTCCTGCTCGCGATCCTGGTTTTGACGGTGCTGTTCCTGTTCGTCGGACGGCCCTTCACCCCGGCGGTGGTGGGGGATGTGGTGCCGGATTCCCCGGCCGCCCGGGCCGGTCTGTTGCCGGGCGATCGCATCCTCGAGGTGGACGGTCGCAAGGTGCGCAGTTTCGAGGATCTGCAGCTGGTGGTGCGCGATCGCCCGGAGGTGCCCTTGCGTTTCGTGGTGGAACGCGACGGCGAGCGCCTCACCTTCACCATCACCCCGCGCCGGGAGGTGGTGGAGGGCCGCTTCGGGCGGGTCGAGATCGGTCTCATCGGCGTCACCCGCAGCGGCTTCGCCTTCCGCAGGAGTCCGCCTTACCTGGCCCCCGTCGAGGCCACCGCCGAGACCCTGCGCATCATCGGCCTCACCGTGCGCGCGCTGTGGCAGATGGTGACCGGCGAGCGCGGCACCCAGGAACTGGGCGGTCCCCTGCGCATCGCCCAGATGTCCGGGGAGATCGCCAGCGAAGGGCTGCTGCCGGCGCTGTGGTTCGTCGCCATCCTCTCCATCAACCTCGGACTCATCAACCTGTTCCCGATCCCGATACTGGACGGCGGCCATCTGCTCCTCTACACGGTCGAGGCGGTGCGCGGGCGCCCGCTCTCGGAGAAAAGCCAGGAACTGGCCTTTCGCTTGGGGTTCGCGGTGGTCCTGAGCCTGCTCCTGTTCGCCACCTGGAACGATCTGCGCAACCTCGAGATCTTCAGCTTCCTGGTGGAGTGAGCGCCATCCGACGGGCGGGGGTTCGCCGCTTCAGCCACGGGAGGGGGGGAGATG
>JALSGW010000407.1 GCA_026982585.1 Alphaproteobacteria bacterium
GGCGAGCAGCCCGGGATCGGCGGCCTCGAGCCGATCCGGCTGCTGTTCCATGGCCCACCGGAACATGCGATCGAGAGGGGAGTCATCGACGTCCACGGGACCCGGCCGGCTGGCCCGGGCAAACGCGGCCTGGATGTCCCGCCAGCGCTGTTCCAGCCGCTGTGCTTCCCCCAACAGCGCCGCATCCGGTGCCCGTGCGGCAAAACGCCGGAGCACGAAGGGACGGCTCCCGAACAGGGTCTGCGCGCGCGCGAGCAGCTCCTCCCGTTCCCGGCGCCGTGCCGTCCTGGCAGCTTCCACCCCCTGCTGGTGCGGGCGGAACACCAGATAGAGGCCGAACAGCCTGATGTCCGCGGTGAACCGCGGCCCCTTGTCCTGATCCGCCTCGCGCAGCCCCTGGACCAGGAGCTTCTGGCCCTGCTGGACCAGTTTGGCGATGGGCCGCTTGACGCCGCCTGCCAGCGCACGACCGTCCCGGGCGGTGAGATAGCCCGGCTCGCGCCCGCCGTAGTCGAGAAAGGCGGCGTCCAGCTGCGGCTCCACCGCCACCACCCGGGCCACGAACAGCCGGTCGGTCACCTCCCCGCCGCGCGCCCGCGCCTCCTCGACCGCGACGAGTCGGCCTTCGGCCCGCAGCGCCGCCATCACGCCCAGGGCGGTGGCTTCGAAGATCACCTCCCGCATGGCCGCGGCCGGCGGTAGCCGAGCCCCTCCAGCATCGTCAGCGCCTCGACGAGCGGCAAGCCGACCACATTGGTATAGGAGCCGTTGATCCAGGGGATGAGCGCAGCGGCCCGCCCCTGGATGGCATACCCCCCGGCCTTGCCCCGCCACTCGCCGCTCGCGAGATAGGATTCCAGTTCGTCTTTGGAGAGGCGTTTGAAGCGCACCCGGGTTTCCACCACCCGGCGGCTGCGCCGTCCGTCCCAGCGCAGCACGCACACCCCTCCGAACACCCGATGGCGGCGGCCGGAGAGCAGCTCCAGACATCGTCGCGCCTCCTCCTCCGCCGCGGCTTTGGGCAGAATGCGGCGTCCCACCGCCACCACGGTGTCGGCGGTGAGCAGATACCAGTCGCGCTCGCCGGCGAGCGCCTCGGCCAGCTGCTCCGCCTTGCTCTCCGCCATGCGCAGGGCGTAGTGGCGCGGCAATTCCCGGGGCCGGGGCGTCTCGTCCACCTCCGGGGTCAACACCCGCGCGGGCGCAAGGCCCGCCTGTTGCAAAAGCGCCAGCCGTCTCGGGGAAGAGGAGCCGAGGACGAGGAACAACCCCGGAGCCCGGGCTTCACTTGAAGCGGTAGGTGATGCGACCGCGGCGCAGATCATAGGGTGTCATCTCCACCAGCACGCGGTCGCCGACCAGGACCCGAATCCGATTCTTGCGCATGCGGCCCGAGGTGTGGGCCAGAACCTCGTGGTCGTTCTCCAGTTTCACCCGGAACATGGCGTTGGGCAGCACCTCGGTGACCGTGCCCTCCGCCTCGATCATGTCCTCTTTCGGCATACCCTCATCGTCCTTGTCGCTCCACAAACCACCGCCCTTCTTCTGGGAAGCGGGGTGCTGCTGGTCAAGAGCCGCAGGCACAGCCAACGCCAAGCGGCGGCCTTCCCGCACCCCGGGCCCGCGCTCTTGCAAGCCGCCCCATCAACCGATAAGCGAGCGAGCGGTTTCACGGGATCGGCGGCGCATGATCGGCCAGGGTATCCAGCGGGCGGCCTTCGCCCTTTTCCTGCTCACCCTCGTCTGGGCGCCCTTCCCGCTCGGCAGCAACCGGCCCTGGGCCTGGTCGCTGCTCGCGCTGCTGCTTGCGGTGGCACTCGCACTGCATGCGGCGGGCGCCCTGGTCGGCGGCAGCTGGGGCCATGTGCCGGGGGCGGTGAAGGCGGCGGCGCTGCTGTGGGCTGCGGTCTCCCTCTGGGCGCTGCTGCAGGCCGCACCCGGTCTGGTCCCGGCGGGCTGGGTGCATCCCTTCTGGTGGGAGGTGCGCGAGGCCGGATTGGAGGTGCCCGGGGCGGCGAGCCTCAGCCCCGAACTCGTGTGGGATGCCCTGCTCAGGCTCTGGTCCTTCGCGCTCGCCTTTGCGCTCGCCTTCCTCTTCGCCCAGCGCAGCGAGCGGGCGCGGATCCTGTTCCGCACCCTGGCGGCGGCCGCGACCGGTTATGCGCTCTACGGGCTCGTGATCCATTTCGGCGGCATCGGCTGGATCGTGCCGGGGGTGGAACGCACCTATCCGATCCGGCTCAGCAGCACCTTCGTCAATCCGAACAACTACGCCACCTATGCCAATCTCGCCCTGTTGGTGGTGTTGGGCCTGTTGTTCGCCCGCATCATCGGGGTGGCCTCGATCATCGATCTTCGCAAACGGCTGCAGGAGCTCCTGGACGGGCTGCTGGGCCGCAACGGGTTTCTTTTGCTGGCCTTGTTCCTGATCGCCACCGCCAGCCTGCTCAGCGCATCCCGCGGCGGTTTTCTCTCCCTCGCGGGCGCCCTGTGGGTGTTTTTGTTGCTCCTCTATCTGCTCACCCGGCCGCGGCGGCGCAACGCCGCGCTCGCGCTGGCCCTCACCGCAGCGGCGGGCTGGGGGCTGGTGTCCTTGAGCGGCGAGCTCCTGTTGGTCAGGCTCGAGGCGTTGGGCACAGGCAATGTGTTTCGCCTCAACCTCTACGAGCTCACCCTGGCCATGGCCGGCGAGCGGCCGCTTCTGGGCCACGGCTACGGCAGCTATCCCGATCTCTTCCGCCTCTATCGGGACGAGCGCTTCGGGGTGGGCGTGACCAAGGCCCACAACACCTATCTCGAACACGCCGCCGAACTCGGCCTGCCGGCGACCCTCCTCCTCTATCTCGCCCCGCTCATCCTGTTCCTGTTCCTGCTCAGGGGACTGTTCCAGCGCCGGCGCCAGCAGCTCTATCCGCTGGTGGCGGCGGCCGCCACCGTGCTGGTGGCGCTCCACGCGCTGGTGGACTTCTCGCTCCAGATCCCGGCCGTCGGCGTGACCTATGCGACCATCCTCGGCGCGGGCGTCGCCCAGGCCATCCCGAGCCGGCTGCGCCGTCCCACCCGCCCGCGCACCGCATCGCCTTCCCGGCGCGAGCGGGAACTTCAGCCCGCCTGATCCCGACCGCCCGCGGGCTCGCGACAAGCTCGGGCGAGGCCCGAGGGAAGCGGGCGCCCCTCCAGCCAGGCCAGCACGTCCTCGGCCACCCGCGCCCGCTGCAGATCGCGGAACAAAAGATGCCAGCCGTCGGGATAGACCACCAGGCGGCAGAGCGGGGAGCCCAACCTCTGGGCGAAACGCCGCTGGACCTCGGGCGGCACGATCTCGTCCCGCGCTCCCACCAGCACCAGCACCGGCAGGCGAAAGTCCGGCGCCCGCTCCTGGGCGCGGTCCATGAGCGCCACCAGGCCCCGGAGGGCGGCGAGGCGCGTTTCGCGGATGAACAGCGGATCGCGGGCCAATGCCTGGAGCACCTCGAGATTGTCCGAAGCGCGGCGCCCGAGGCTCGCTCCCGTGACCCGGAGATCGGGCGCGAGCGCCGCGGCGACGGTGAGGAGCGCGCGGTAGAGCCAGGGCAGCTCCCGCCCGCCCCAGGCCGCCGGTGCCGCCAGGATCGCGCCGCGGACCCGAGGCGCGTCGGGTGCCGACAGGGCCGCCACCACCACCGCCGCACCCATGCTCTCCCCCAACACGAACAGGGGAAGGCCGGGATAGGCCTCACGCACCTTCACGAGCTGGGCCCGCAGGTCCAGGACCAGCGTCTCCCATCCGGGGAAGAAACCGCGGTCCGGATTGGCGCCGAACCCCCGCTGATCGTAGGCCACCAGCGTCACCCCGCGCGGGGCCAGTTCCCGGGCCAACAGCGCGAAGGCGCCCTTGTGGTCGTTGAAGCCGTGGACCGCGAGCAGCACCGCCCGCGCCGGCCCCGAAGCGGGCCAGATCCGGCTCGGAAGCTCGCCCGCCGGTGCAGGCGGCCGTCCCACGCCCGCCGCGCAGCCGCCGAGCAGCAGCAGCAACAGCACCGCCAGCAGTCGCCGCCGCCCCATTCACACCGAGGCCGGCTGGGGATGACGCTCGCCGAGGCCGAGGAGCCGCCACACCTCCTCCGGGGTCCGGCCCTGATCCCGCAGATGCCGCAGCGTCACCGCGCGGTTGCGCTTGGCCATGCGCCGTCCCCGGGAATCGGCGACGATGTTGTGGTGGTAGTAGCGGGGCGTGGGCAGCCCGAGCAGCGCCTGCAGCAAGCGGTGGATGTGGGTGGCGTGGAACAGATCCTCGCCCCGGGTCACCAGGGTGACGCCCTGCAGGGCATCGTCCACCGTCACCGCCAGGTGGTAGGAGACCGGGTGGTCCTTGCGCCCCAGCACCACATCGCCCAAAAGCTCGGGCCGGGCCTCCACCTCTCCGGCGCGGCAGTCGAACCAGCGGAGCCTGCCGGTGAGCGCGAGCGCCCGTTCCACATCCAGGCGCCAGCAATAGCTGCCGCCCCTGCGCAGCCGCCGGGCCCGCTCGGCCTCGCCGAGCCTTCGGCAGATGCCGGGATAGGGGGGCTCGCCCTCCGGCCCGTGCGGGGCGAAGCCCGCCGCCTCCACCTCCCGCCGCATGGATTCGTGGGTGCAAAAACAGGGATACACCACCCCCAGCTCCCGCAAGCGCTCGAGGGCGGCGGCATACACCTCGAGCTGCTCGGACTGGCGCCGCAGCGGGGGATCCCAGGCGAGCCCCAGCCAAGAGAGATCGGCGAGGATCGCCTCCGCGAACTGCGGACGACAACGGTGGCGGTCGATGTCCTCGAGCCGCAACAGGAACCGTCCTCCCGCAAAGCGCGCCGCCTCATAGGCGAACAGCGCCGCATAGGCGTGCCCGAGGTGGAGATAGCCGGTGGGGCTCGGGGCGAAGCGGGTCACCCGCGGCTGCTCCTCCGGGAAGGGCGCCGGCAGGTGATCGGGGCCTCGCAACGACGGAGCGCTCGCGCTGTTGGGGGACGACACCAGGGGGCATCCTCCTCTCGGCCCAGGCGAAGACATCATGGCGACAGCGCCGGCGCACGGCAAGCGCCCGCCCGGCAAGCGGCTTTTGCGACCGCCCCCGCTCTGATAGAAAAGCGCGCCGCTTGCGCCGGTTCAACCCGAAAGCGAAGGACATGTCCGCGCACCGTTTCGTGTTTCATCTCCACCGCCTGCGCAAACAGCTGCCCGGCGGGCGGGTGTTGTTCTCCGACCTCACCCTCGCCTTTCTTCCCGGCGCCAAGATCGGCGTGGTGGGTCCGAACGGCGCCGGCAAATCGACCCTGCTGCGCATCATGGCCGGGGCGGACGAGGACTATGCCGGCGAGGCGCGGCCGGCGGAGGGGATCCGCATCGGTTACCTGGAACAGGAGCCGCAGCTGGATCCGCAGGCGGAGGTGGGTTCTGTGCTCTTGGAGGGGCTCGCCGAGGTGAAGTCGCTGCGCGACCGCTTCGATGCGCTTGCCCAGCGCTTTGCGGAGCCGCTCACCGACGAGGAGATGCAAGCCCTGCTCGCGGAGCAGGCAAGATTGCAGGAGGAGATCGAGGTGCGCGGCGGCTGGGAGATGGAGCGGACGCTCGAGATGGCGATGGCGGCGCTGCGCTGTCCGCCGCCGGAGACCCCGATCCGCACGCTTTCGGGCGGCGAACGGCGTCGGGTGGCGCTGTGCCGGCTGTTGCTGCAACGGCCGGAGCTGTTGCTCCTCGACGAGCCCACCAACCATCTGGATGCCGAAAGCGTCGCCTGGCTCCAGGAGCAGCTGGCCGCCTATCCGGGCACGGTGGTGACGGTGACCCATGACCGCTATTTCCTCGACCGGGTGGCGGGGTGGATCCTGGAGCTCGACCGCGGGCGCGCCTATCCCTTCCAAGGCAACTATTCCGCCTGGCTGGAGCACCGGCGGCGACGGCTCGAGCAGGAGGAGAAGGCGGAGCAAGCGCGCCGCCGCGCGTTGGCCCGCGAGGCGGCATGGATCCGCACCACCCCGGAGGCCCGGCGCCGCAAGGCGCGCGCCCGGGTCCAAGCCTACGAGGAGCTGCTCAGGACCGCGCGCAGCCGTCCGCCCGAGACGGGTCAGATCCTCATCCCGCCCGGACCCAGGCTGGGCGACCTGGTGGTGGCCTTCGAGGGGGTGCGCAAGGCCTTCGGCGACCGGCTGCTGATGGATGCGGTGCACTTCCAGGTGCCGCGGGGGGCCATCGTCGGCGTGGTCGGGCCCAACGGCGCCGGCAAGACCACCTTGTTCCGCATGATCGTCGGCGCCGAGCGGCCGGACGCCGGCACCATCCGCATCGGCGACAGCGTGGTGATCGGCTACGTGGACCAGACCCGGGAGCGGCTCGACCCCGAGCGGGCGGTGTGGGAGGAGATCGCGGATGGGGCGGAGTGGGTGCAGCTCGGCCCGCACCGGGTGCCGGCGCGCAGCTACGTGGCGGCCTTCAACTTCCGCGGCAGCGACCAGCAGAAGCGGGTGGCCGATCTCTCGGGCGGCGAGCGCAACCGGGTCCACCTGGCCAAGCTGCTGCGCTCGGGCTGCAACCTCCTGCTGCTCGACGAGCCCACCAACGACCTCGACGTCGACACCCTGCGCGCACTCGAGGAGGCGCTGCTCGCGTTTGCCGGCTGTGTGATGGTGATCAGCCACGACCGCTGGTTCCTGGACCGCATCGCCACCCACATCCTGGCCTTCGAGGAGGACGGCCGGGTGGTGTGGTGCGAGGGCAATTACCAGGACTATGAGGCGGACCGCAGGCGGCGGCTCGGCGCCGGCGCGGAGCCGCCGCGGCGGGTGCGGCACCGGCCGCTGATATGATCCTGAGGGGCGGGGTGATGGAGGGCCAAGGGGCCGGGGATCTGCTGACCGCCACGGTGGTGTTGCTCGGCACCGGGGTGGTGGCGCTGGTGCTGTTCCGCCGCTTCGGCTTCGGATCGGTGTTGGGTCTGCTCGCGGCCGGTGCGGTGGTGGGGCCGTACGGCCTCGGCGTGCTGGCGGGCGGCGAGGAGCTCAAGAGCGCCTCGGAGCTCGGGGTCGCCTTTCTGCTGTTCGTGATCGGCATCGAGATGCAGCCCGAGACCTTGTGGGCGATGCGGCGCCAGGTGTTCGGCCTGGGCGGCCTGCAGGTGGTGCTGAGCGGGCTCGTGCTCGGAGCGCTCGCTGCGGCGGCCGGGCTGCCGCCGGCTGCGGCCTTCGTGCTCGGCGCCGGCTTCGCCCTCTCCTCCACCGCCCTGTGCGTGCAGATCCTGGAGGAACGGGGCGCCTTCTACACCGACTGGGGGCGGCGCAGCTTCGCCATCCTGCTCTTCCAGGATCTCGCGGTGGTGCCCCTGCTGGCGGTGGTGCCGCTGCTCGCCGGAACGCCGGAGCCGGCGCCGAGCCCCTTCTCGGAACGGCTCCTGTGGGTGGTCGGGGCCATGGGGCTGGTGTGGATCCTCGGCAGCATGCTGCTGCCGTGGGGACTCGAGCTCGCCGCCCGGGAACGCCATCACGAGGCCTTCACCGGTCTCGCCATCCTCGCCGTGGTGGTGAGCGCATGGGTGATGGAGCAGGCCGGGCTCTCCATGGCGCTCGGCGCCTTCGTGATGGGGCTGCTGCTCTCCCGCACCCGCTACCACCACCAGCTCGAGGCCGAGGTGACGCCCTTCAAGGGGCTTTTGGTGGGCCTGTTCTTCATCGCCGTGGGCATGTCCATCGACGTCAGCGCCATCCTCCGCAACCTGCCGCAACTGGTGCCGCTGCTGGTGATGTTGGTCGCGGTCAAGACCGCCATCGTCTTCCTGCTCGCCCGCATCTTCGGTCTCGATCGCGCGGATGCCCTCAAAAGCGCCTTCCTCCTGGCCCAGGGCGGGGAATTCGCGTTCGTGCTGTTCGGAGCGGCCCGCTCCCAGGGCGTGCTCGCGCCCGAGGTCTACCATCTCGCCCTGCTCGTGATCTCCTCCTCGATGCTGCTCACCCCGCTCCTGATCCGCCTCGGCGAACGCCTCGCGAGCCGGCTGCGGCCGGCGCCGCCGCCCGTGCGCGCGGAGGAGGCGGCGCGCCGCATGGACCGCCATGTGGTGATCTGCGGCTTCGGGCGGGTCGGCGGCACCGTGGGCGCCAT
>JALSGW010000408.1 GCA_026982585.1 Alphaproteobacteria bacterium
TGCGAGCGTCCGAAGCCTTTCCGCAAGCTCGCCCAGCCCCGGCTCCGGCACCCGCTCCGATTCCGGCGCCCGTCCCGCCCGCCGACGCTGGCGCAGCAGCTTCTGCGCGCCCTTGATCGTGTACCCTTCCTCCCGAAGCAGCACCTTGATCTCGCGCAACAGCGCCACATCCTCCGGGCGGTAGTAGCGTCGCCCGCCGCTGCGCTTGAGCGGCCGGATCTGCGGGAACTTGGTCTCCCAAAAGCGCAGCACATGCGGCTCCACCCCGAGCTCCGCCGCCACCTCGCTGATGGTGCGAAAGGCGGTGCGGGCCTTGCTCGAAGCCTCGGGCGGCTCGCCGCCGGAGTTCACGATTCCTCATCCCGATTGAGCCGCGCCCTGAGCGCCTGGGACGGGCGGAAGACCAGGGTGCGGCGGGGTGCGATGGGAACCTCCTCGCCGGTGCGGGGGTTGCGCCCCACCCGCGGCCCCTTCTGGCGCACGAGAAAGGTGCCGAAGGAGGCGATCTTGACCACCCCCTCGCGCACCAAAGAGGCGGCGATCTCGTCGAGAATGGCGTCCACAAAGGCCTGGGATTCGCTCCGGGAGAGGCCGATCTCCCGGTACAGCGCATCGGCCAGCTCCGCGCGGGTCACCGTTCGCCCGGCCATCCAGCCCTTCCGTTCGCTGATGCCGCGAAACCCTAAGAGGTTCAATGGGTTCCGTCAAGTAACCGGACGCAAGCCCGATGATCCCGCACCCCAGCGGTGGATCCCCAGGACCAGCCGCGCCAAATCTGCAGTCGCGGAGGTGATGGCGGGCGGAGCCGCAATATTGAACGCCGGACAGCTCCTGCGCCTAGTGCAGCCCGAGGAGGAGGGCCAGCGCCTCGACCGCTGGCTCCGTACCCGTTTTCCTGCCCTCTCCTTCGCCCGCCTGCACAAGCTGCTGCGCACCGGCCAGATCCGGGTGGACGGCCGTCGCGCGCGGGGCGACCTGCGCCTCAGGGCCGGTCAGCAAATCCGCATCCCGCCCGCCCTTTTGGCCCTCGAGGCGGATCGGAGCGCACCGCCCGCGCCGGATCCGGTCTGGCGGCGCTGGCTTGTCGAGCGCATCCGCTACGAGGACGAGGCCCTTTGGGTGGTGGACAAACCGGCCGGGCTGGCGGTGCAGGGCGGCCCCAAGACGCCGCACCATCTCGATCGCATGCTGACCGCGCTGGCCACCGACGGACGGCGCCCGCGCCTCGTCCACCGGCTCGACCGGGACACCGCCGGGCTCTTGGTGGTGGCCCGGGATGCCGCCGCCGCGCGGGCGCTGTCCCAACTGTTCCGCAGCGGGCGGGTGCGCAAGCTGTACTGGGCGGTGGTATTGGGCCTGCCGCCCCGCGCTGTGATGACGGTGGATCTGCCGCTGGCCAAGCAGGGCGCACCCGGTCGGGCCCGCGTGGTCCCGAACGCCCCCGGCGCCAAACCGGCGCGCACCCGGCTTCGGGTGGTGGGGCGGGCCGGCAAGGTGGGCGCGTGGCTCGCGCTCGAGCCCGAGACCGGCCGCACCCACCAGCTCAGGGCCCATCTCGCGGCCCTCGGCTGCCCCATCCTCGGCGACCGCAAATACGGCGGGGACGCGGCGGTGCGCGCCGATGCGCCCGCCGGGCTGATGTTGCAGGCGATGGAGCTGGACTTCCCCCATCCCCTGCGCGGCGGCCGGGTGCGGGTGCGGGGCGAGGCGGCGCCCCACCTGCGCGAGGCCCTCGCCTGGCTGGGCTTCAGCCCCGAGGATCCGCCGCTTCCGCCCTGGCTTGATGATCTCCCCGGCCGAACCGCCTAGCCCACCCCAGCTCCGCTCCGGGCAAAGGCCGCGGCGCCAGCGCCGGCATGCGCCGATCCTCCGCCATCCGCCGACCCGGCGCCTGCCGCTTCACCGCTCTGGGCTGCGGGGCGATGCCTCCCGTCCCACCGCGACGGCGAACAGCAGGACGAGGAGCAGATAGGGAAACACCCGCAGGGTCTCGTTCGCCACCGTGATGGTCTCGGCAAGCGGAACGCCCCGCAGACGGGTCTCGAGGACGTCCGCGAAGGCGACCAGCAGGCACAGCGCCAGTCCCGGCCCGGGACGCCATCTCGCCAGGGCGAGGGCGGCCAGGGCGAGATAGCCCCGCCCCGCGGTCAGCTCGCGCACGAAGCCGGCATATTGGGCGAGGGCGAGATCGGCGCCGGCGATGCCGGTCAACATCCCGCCCAGCACCAGGGCCTCAGAGCGCAGGCGCGATACCGACAGGCCGGCCGCAGCCGCCGCCAGCGGCCGCTCCCCCGCCGCCCGCAGCCGCAGGCCGAAGCGGGTCCGCTCCATGAGCAGAACCACCGCCGGCACCGCAAGCAGGGTGAAGTAGAAGAACGGGCGCTGGCCGGAGATCAGATCCCGCAGGAGCGGCCCCAGCATCGGCACCGCGGCCGGCGCTTCCGCTCCTGGGAGCCCGAGCGGGCCGAAGCGTGCTTCCGGAGTGAGGACCGATAGCCGCTCCGGATCGCTGAACCAGGCCCGGGCGAGGGTGGGTGTGAGACCTGCGGCGACGACGTTGATCGCCATGCCCACGGCGAGCTGCTCGCCCCGCGTGCGCAAGGGAGCGCAGGCCTGCAGCAGCGCCAGGGTCGCGGACGCGCCCAGGGCTGCGACCAGACCGGCCCAGGCGGATCCGGAGAGCTGGGCCGCCGCGGCGGCGGCGAAGGCGCCGGCGAGCATCCGGCCCTCGAGCGCGAAGTCGACCACCCCCGCCCGCCGCGCGAGCAGCCCGGCGAGTACGGCGAGCACCAGCGGCACCGCCGCGCGCAGGGTGCCGTCGGTAAGCCTCAGGAGCTCCGCGCCAAGCCCTTCCACCTCCGCTCCGGCCGGACGGGTTTCCCCCGAGCCTTACCTCCGCCTAGAGATCCGGATAGGCCACCACCTCGCCGCGCGCCCCCGGATGGGTGACCGCACCCTTGAGCGCCGAGCCCACCGTCTGGGCGTACTTCCACAGCGCGCCGGAGCCGTAGATGGTGTCCTTGGGTTTCCAGGCGGCGCGCCGCTCGGCCAGCTCCGCCTCCGGCACCTCGAGATCGAGGGTTCCGGCCTCGGCGTCGATGCGGATGACGTCCCCGTCCCGAACCAGCGCGATCGGGCCGCCCACCGCCGCCTCCGGGCCCACATGGCCGATGCAGAAGCCCCGCGTCGCACCGGAGAACCGTCCGTCGGTGACGAGCGCCACCTTCTCGCCCATGCCCTGGCCGTAGATGGCGGCGGTGATGGCGAGCATCTCCCGCATGCCGGGCCCGCCCTTGGGCCCCTCGTAGCGGATCACCAACACCTCCCCCTCCCGGTAGCGGCGATTGTAGACCGCCTCGGCGGCCTCCTCCTCGGAGTCGAACACCCGCGCCGGGCCGCGGAACTGCAGGCTCTTGAGGCCGGCCACCTTGACGATGGCGCCCTCCGGGGCGAGCGAGCCCTTGAGGCCGACCACCCCGCCCCAAGGGGTGATGGGGTCGGACACCGGCCGCACCACGTCCTGGTCGGGGTTCCAGGGGAAGGCTTCCAGGTTTTCGGCGATGGTGCGGCCGGTGACGGTGAGGCAGTCGCCGTGCAGATAGCCGCCGTCCAACAGCGCCCGCATGATGAGCGGCACGCCGCCCACTTCGGCGAGGTCCTTCATCACATAGCGGCCGGCGGGCTTGAGGTCGGCGATGTAGGGGGTGGAGCGGAAGATTTCGGCGACGTCGAAGAGGTCGAAATCCACCCCCGCCTCGTGGGCGATCGCCGGCAGGTGGAGGGCGGCGTTGGTGGAACCGCCGGAGGCGGCGACGACCCGGGCGGCGTTCTCGAGCGCCTTGCGGGTGACGATGTCGCGCGGGCGGATGCCGAGCTCGAGCAGTTTCATCACCGCCTCGCCCGACCGCTCCGCCCATTTGTCGCGGGTCTCGAAGGGCGCCGGGATGCCCGCCGAGCCGGGCAGGGCGAGGCCGATCGCCTCGGAGACGCAGGCCATGGTGTTGGCCGTGAACTGGCCGCCGCAGGCGCCCGCCGAGGGTGCCGCCACCTTCTCGAGCGCCTCGAGCTCGGCGAGGTCGATCTCCCCCACCTCGTACTTGCCGAGCGCCTCGTAGACGTCCTGCACGGTGACGTCGCGGCCCTTGAACTTGCCGGGCAGGATCGAGCCGCCGTAGAGGAAGATGGCCGGAACGTTGAGCCTGAGCATGGCCATCATCATCCCCGGCAGGGACTTGTCGCAGCCGGCCAGGGTCACGAGCGCGTCGTAGGCGTGCCCGCGCACGGTGAGCTCCACCGAATCGGCGATCACCTCGCGGGAGACCAGCGATGCCTTCATGCCCTGGTGGCCCATGGCGATGCCGTCGGTGACGGTGATGGTGGTGAACTCGCGCGGCGTGCCGCCGGCACGCGCAACCCCCACCTTGGCCGCCTGCGCCTGGCGGTGGAGGGCGATGTTGCAGGGGGCGGCTTCGTTCCAGGCGGTGGCCACGGCGACGATGGGCCGGCTGATGTCCTCGCGGGTGAGGCCCATGGCATAGTAGAAGGCCCGGTGCGGCGCTCGCTCCGGCCCCTCGGTGGCATGACGGCTCGGCAGCTTGGATTTGTCGAAGACGGTGATGGTGGGCATGAGCGCTGACCTCCCCTCGCACGCGCACGGGCGAGCATACCCGCACCCGCCCGGGCTGGCCAGCGGCTCAGCCCCGCCGCAGACGGGCGAGCTCCAAGACCCGCCGCGTCTTTTCCCACAGGCCGAGCTCGCCCCATGAGGCGGGAGCGAACCAGCCGACCGCGGCGGCGTCGCTCATGGCGCGGGCCTCGCCGTCTTCGCTCTCGGCCATGAAGTCGATCAGCACGTAGTGCCGCGTGAGCCGGCCGCGGGCGTCCCGCTCGATGGAATCCACCACCTCGAGCAGCTCCAGCCGCCCGACCGCGAGGCCGGTCTCCTCGAGAAGCTCCCGCCGCGCCGCCGCCCGCACCTCCTCGCCCGGCTCGACGAGACCGCCCGGAAGCGACCACTGGCCGGCCCGGGGCGGTTTCGCCCGCCGCACCAGCAACACCGCATCGCCCCGCCACACCACCACGCCCACGCCCACGAGAGGATGTGCCGGATGGCCTCGCCGCATGGTTCCTCCCGCGCCCGTTCCGGACTCCAGGTCGCACCCCCATGCGGCAACGGCAAGGTCGAAGCGCGGGGGCGGAGCTCGCCCCTTGAGCGCCAGCTTGCCCCTGGTCTAAGCCGGGCCCGGCCTTTCCCGGGACCGATCGGTGCTGCAGAGGCTCTACCGCTGGACGCTGCGGGCCGCCGCCCATCCCCGGGCGACGGCATGGCTCGCTCTGGTCGCCTTCCTCGAAAGCTCCGTCTTCCCCATCCCGCCCGATGTGATGATCGTGCCGATGGCCCTCGCGCGCCCCGAGCGCGCCCTTCGCATCGCCGCGGTGGCGACGGCGGCGAGCGTGCTCGGCGGGCTGTTCGGCTATGCGATCGGCTATTTTCTGTTCGAATCGGTGGGCCGGCCGGTGATCGCCCTCTACGGCTATGAGGCCGAGTTCGCCCTCATGCAGGCCTGGTACCGGGAATACGGTCTGTGGGTGGTGATGATCCTCGGCTTCACCCCCATGCCCTACAAGGTCGCCACCATCGCGAGCGGGGTGCTGGCCTTCGACCCGCTTCTGTTCCTGCTGGGCTCGCTGCTCAGCCGCGGCGCGCGCTTCTATCTGGTGGCGGGGCTTTTGCGCTGGTTCGGCGAACCCCTGCGGGCGTTCATCGAACGCAGGCTCAACTGGCTCGCGACCGGGTTCGTGCTGCTGCTTTTGGGAGGCTTTCTCGCGCTGAGCTGGGTGTGAGGGTCCGGAGCCGGAGCAGGCGCCCGGTCCGAGCGGCGGGCCTGGTCTTGCGGCGGCCGGGCGAGTTGTGGTGAGAGTCCGGTCAACTTTTTCTCAACTCTTGGCCGCCACCCTGAGGGCGATGCGGCGAGCCTGAGGGCTGGGCGGCGGAGCGTGCGGGCCTTGGAGGGATGGATGCGTGCCACCGGAATCGGGATCAGCCTGTTATTGTCGGCGTGGATGCTGGCCGCCGTGAAACCTGTGCAGGCGGAAGGGCATCGGGCCTGGTTCGAGGCCTGGCTGGATCGCTTCGAGCGGCTGTTGGGACGTGATCCCGCCGCGCCGCCCTGGCTTCGGGTGGTGGACTACCGTCCCGGCCGGCTGGCCCGCGCGCGCACCGAGCTCGTCGGCTTCGGCGAGAACACCATGGCCTTCCGGCACACCATCGCCCGCCTGCCGGAAGGGGGCGTTCGGGTGCGCACCGGCATCGACCGGGAGGCGCTCGCCCCCGAGACGGTGCGGGAGCTCGCCGAGATGTGGGGGGATCTGGAGGCGGTGGAGCTGGTGCTCGAATCGGACGGGGATGCGCGCTGGCAGGGCACGCTCCGCCTGCCCGAGACCGAGATCGCCGGCGAGGACGGCAGCACCTACCGGCTCGGGGCGCTCCGCTACCGGTTTCTGCTGGAGCTCGCCGGAGACGAGTTTCGCCTCTGGGAGGGCGCGCTGGAGCTCGGCTCGCTGTTCGTGCGGGAAGCGGACGGTTCGACGGTGACCATCGACGGCCTCGACCTCGCCCACCGCTCCCGGGTGGAGGAGTGGTTCCGCGGCAACGCGCTCGCCGGCGACGCCGGCGCCACCCTCAAGCCCACCCGCATGAGCGTGGTCGACGCCGAGGACGACATCCGTCTCGCCACCGGCACGACCCGCTTCGAGGCCTCCTCTTCCTTCGATCGCGACGAGCGGGCGGACCTGCGCCTGGTGCTCGAGGTGCCGGTGCGGCGCCTTGAGAACAACGGCGAACTGCTGGTCGAGGGGGGTGGTCTGTCCTTTTCCTTCCGGCTTCGCTTCGGAACCCGCAGGCTCCTGCAGCAGATCCTCGCCTATTCCGAGGAGCGGGGCGACCTGCCGCCGGCCGAGAGCCTGGGGCTGTTGGACCTCGAGAGCCTGTTGTTCGACCTGTTCGCCCGCAGCGGCACCCTCGAGGTGGCGTTGACCGCGGCCGACGGCCGCGGCGAGCGGCTGACGCTGGAGCTGGACTTCCGCTGGCCGGACGCGCCGGATCGGGAGATCCCGGACACCCTCGGCGACTGGATCCGCTCGGCCTCGGGTCGGCTCGACTTCCGTTACCCGGTCTCCGCGCTGGAGGACGAGGATCTGCAGCAGCTCCTCGCCCTGCCCCTGGCGATGGGCTTCGCCCGCATCGAGGAGGATGCGGTGGTGGGCGCGCTGCGCCTCGAGAACGGTCTCCTGATCCAGGGCGCGGAGATCCAACCGCTCGAGGCTTGGCTCGGCGATCTCGCCGCCCTGCCCCTCAAGCCGGAGGGGCTCACGGGCGAGACCCGCTAGCGCACGCCAGGGCGGACACCTCATCTCGCGCCGGGCGAGCTCAGCATCAGGACAATGCAGCCGACTGGCCCCGGCGGGCGTGCATCCTTGCGGCATGCCGGCTTCGCGGAGCAGGCGGCGCCGGGCTGCTTATGCGCGCGCAGCAAGGGGAGGGCTTGCGCCAAGCGACGACGGCGGCAAGGGCGGGCGGCGGATGGCGGAGACCCTCTCCGGCAAGGACAAGACGATCCGCACGGAAGGCTGGGGCGGGCGCTGTCGCCCACGGTCCGATCGGGTCCGGCGAGCAGCAGGCGTTCATCCGCCGCCGGCCCGCCGCGCGGTCCACATCGTGGCCGGCAAGAAGCACGGTGCGGAACGCCAAGGGCGCCGCGGTGGCCCCCATCTCAGGACCTGGACGGGGCGGCGTTCGGGAGGGTCGGCGACCGGCCTGGCGACTGCGGCATCCCTGCGCACGCAGGGAACGAGCGGAGCGGTCACGCGCGGACCGAGGAGCTGCGGGACATCCCCTCGCGCGCAGGGAGCGGGATGCCGCATGTCACGCCATGCCACGCCGACATCCCCTCGCGCGCAGGGAGCGCGAGATCATCCAGGAGAGCGGCTACGCCGATCAGAAGGCATCCCCTCGGGCGGAGGGAGTGAGACGCCGAAGGCTGCGGCGGGAGCCTGCCGCCAATCCGAATGGAAAGGA
>JALSGW010000409.1 GCA_026982585.1 Alphaproteobacteria bacterium
CCGCTTCCTGCACCGCCCGGGCCACCTCCTCGGCGCTCGGCCAGATATCCCGCAGGTAGACCGGCCGGCCGGAGGGATCCTCGCCGAGAGGCTCACGGACCAGGTCCCGGCGCAACGATCCGGCCAGCGCATAGGCCACCACCAGCGGCGGCGAGGCCAGATAGTTGGCCCGAACCAGCGGATGGATGCGACCCTCGAAGTTGCGGTTGCCGGAGAGTACCGCCGCCACCACCAGCCGGCCCTCGGTGATCGCCTCGGCGATGGGCGCGGGGAGCGGGCCGGAGTTGCCGATGCAGGTGGTGCAACCATAGCCCACGAGCTCGAATCCGAGCGCATCCAGATGGGGCTGGAGGCCGAGCCGGTCGAGATAGTCGCTGACCGCCCGGGAGCCCGGTGCGAGCGAGGTCTTGACCCAGGGCCTGGTGCGGAGACCGCGCTCCACCGCCTTCTTGGCGAGAAGGCCGGCGGCGATCATGACGCTCGGGTTGGAGGTGTTGGTGCAGCTGGTGATGGCGGCGATCACCACATCGCCGTGCCCGAGCGTGTAGTTGGCGCCCTTCACCTCCACCCGACGCCCACGGTCCGCGCCCGCCATCTCCTCGAGGTGGCGGTCGAAGGCGGCGGCGGCCTCCCGCAGACGCACCCGGTCCTGCGGACGGCGTGGACCGGCGAGGCTGGGTTCGACCGTTCCGAGGTCCAGCTCCAACACCTCGCTGTAGGTGGGATCCGGCGCATCGGGATCGCGCCACAGCCCCTGGGCGCGGGCGTAGGATTCCACCAGCGCCACCCGCTCGGGATCGCGCCCGGTGAGGCGGAGATAGTCGATGGTGGTTTGGTCGATGGGGAAGAAGCCGCAGGTGGCCCCGTACTCCGGCGCCATGTTGGCGATGGTGGCGCGATCCGCGAGCGGCAGCTGGTCGAGGCCGGGGCCGAAGAATTCGACGAACTTCCCCACCACCCCGTGCCTGCGCAACATCTCGGTGATGGTGAGCACCAGGTCGGTGGCGGTGGTCCCTTCGCGAAGCCGGCCATCGAGCCGCACCCCCACCACCTCGGGAATGCGCATCGAGAGCGGCTGGCCGAGCATGGCCGCCTCGGCCTCGATGCCGCCCACGCCCCAGCCCAGCACCGCGAGTCCGTTGACCATGGTGGTGTGGCTGTCGGTGCCGACCAGGGTGTCGGGGAAGGCGAGCGTCGCCCCGTTGCGCTCGGCGGTCCACACCACCTGGGCCAGATACTCCAGGTTCACCTGATGGCAGATGCCCGTCCCCGGCGGCACCACCCTGAGGCCCTCGAAGGCTTCCGCACCCCAGCGCAGGAAGGCGTAACGTTCCCGGTTGCGGGCGTATTCGCGCTCCACGTTGATGCGGAAGGCGTCGCGGCGGCCGAAGGCGTCGACCTGGACCGAATGGTCGATCACCAGATCCACCGGCGTGAGGGGGTTGATGCGCTTGGGGTCGCCCCCGAGTGCGAGCATGGCATCGCGCATGGCGGCGAGGTCCACCACCGCCGGCACGCCGGTGAAGTCCTGCATGAGGATGCGCGCCGGGCGGAAGGCGATCTCACCGGAAGCCGCGGCGCGCTCCGGCCAGTTGGCCAGCGCCGCGATCTGCTCCCGGCTGTCGCCGCGGCCGTCCTGGTGGCGCAGCAGGTTCTCGAGCAGCACCTTGAGGGCATAGGGCAATCGCGGGATCAGGGGAAAGGTCCGCGCCGCCTCCTCGAGGCTGAAGACCACATAGCGGCGTCCGCCCACCTCGAGGCTGCGCCGCACATCCAGCCCACCGCGACCGACTCCGCCCACGCTTCGATCCTCCTCCAAACCCTGTTGTCCCGCATTCCCGGCCCCGGCTCGGGACCGGGGCCGCCCGCCGGCCTAGCCGGCGGTGGCCGCGACGCCGCGCGCACCCATGGCGCGAAGCCCCTGCAGGCGGCGTTCGGCGAGATGGGCGCGGATGCGCAGCAGCCACACGCTCACGAACAAAAGCTTGAACACCAGAAGCATCACGAACAGCGGCCACAGCATGCTGGGCGCGATGGTGGGACCGTCCAGGCGCATGATGCTGGCCGGCTGGTGCAGGGTGTTCCACCAGTCCACGGAGAACTTGATGATGGGCAGGTTGACCGCCCCCACGAGCGCCAGGATGGAGGCGGCCCGCGCACCCCGCGCCGGGTCCTCGAAGGCGTCGTGCAGCGCCATGTAGCCGAGATAGAGGAAGAACAGGATCAGCACCGAGGTGAGCCGGGCATCCCACACCCACCAGGTGCCCCACATGGGCTTGCCCCAGATGGAGCCGCTCAACAGCGCGACGGCTGTGAAGGCGGCACCGATCGGCGCCGCGGCGCGGGCCGCCACCTCCGCCAAGAGATGCCGCCAGATCCACGCCACCGCGCTCAATAGAGCGAGCAGCGTATAGGTGAACAGCGCCATCCAGGCGGCCGGCACGTGCACGTACATGATGCGCGCCGCATCGCCCTGCTGGTAGTCGGGCGGGGCCTGGACCAGGGCCAGATAAAGCCCCACCGGCAGCAGCGCCGCGAGCCCGGCCAGGGTCCAGGGCAGCACACGGTCCGCAAGCCGCCGGAAGGCGAGGGGATTGGCGTAGCCCTGCATCACTCCGTCCTACTCCCCGCACAGGCGCAAGGCGGCGGCGGTGGCGAAGGGTGCTATCGCGAGCGCGAACAGGAACAACGCTCCGAGCATCAACAGCTGTCCCCTGCCGCCCAGGCCGAAGAGATAGCCGTCCACCGCGCCCACCCCGAAGATGAGCACCGGAATGAACAGTGGCAAGACCAGAAGCGCCGCCAGGGTGGCGCCGCGCCGGCTGCCCAGCAACAGCGCCGCACCGATCGAGCCGATCAGGGTCAGAGTCGGAGTGCCGAGGGCGAGCGCGGCCGGCAGCACCCACAGGGCTTCCCCAGGAAGACCCATGAGCAGGGCCAGCACCGGCGACATCAGCACCAGCAACAGCCCGCTCGAAAGCCAATGGGCCAGGCACTTGGCCGCCACCAACAGCTCGAGGGGGGCAGGTGCGAGCAGCATCAGCTCGAGGGTGCCGTCCTCGAAATCGGCCTGGTAGAGGCGTTCCAGGGACAGCAGCAGGGCAAACAACGCCAGCACCCAGATCACCCCCGCTCCGATGCGGACGAGCAGCGCCGGCGTGGGACCGACACCGAGGGGGAACAGGGCCAGCGCCAGGGCGAAGAAGGCCACCGCCAGCAGACTCTCCCCAGGCCGCCGGAAGGCGAGCCGGAGGTCCCGCGCCACCACCGCCCCGGCCGCCCGGATCGCGCTCATGCACCGAGCTCCAACACCAAGGCCGGGGGCAGGAGGGGATCGCCGTGGGTGGCCACCACCGCCACGCCGCCGCCGGCGAGATGGTCTTCAAGCAGCTTCGCGAGCGCCTTTCGGCTGGGGCGATCGAGACCGACCTCCGGCTCGTCCAGAAGCCACAGCGGACGGGGTGCCAGCAACAGCCGCGCAAGCGCGAGCCTGCGCCGCTGTCCGGCGGAGAGATAGCGCACCCGCATCTCGCCCAGCGCGCTCAGACCGAAGGCGGCAAGCGCGCGATCGACGCGCTCGCCGCCGCCGTACAGGGCGGCATGGAAGGCGAGATTCTCTGCGGCGGTCAGATCGCTCTTCACGGCGTTGTGATGGCCCACATAGTGCAAGCGGGCGCGATGGGCCGCCTCCTGGGGCTCGCAGGTCCGCCCGCGCCACCACAGCCGCCCCTCGCGCCGCGGCAACAATCCGGCGAGCAGGCGCAACAGGGTGGACTTGCCGCTGCCGTTGGGCCCGCGCAACACCAGCAGCTCGCCTTCCTCGAGGGCGAAGCCGAGCCCGGCGAACACCAGCTGTCCGCCGCGCAGGCAGGCGAGATCCTCCGCCGCGAACAGCGGCACGGCTCATCCGCGCCCGCGCAGGTCGTCGATGATCTTGCCGTCGTTGGGCAGGGTCCCGGGCGGCACCAGCCGCACCTCGCCCCGAAGCCCGGTCACCGCCCGGATCGCCTCCGCGACCCGCTCGACGAGCCCCTCCTCGGCGCCTTCCACCTCGAGCAAAAGCACCATGCGGTCCCGTCCCTCCTCGCTGGTGATCTCGAGGCGTGCGCGGGCGGCGTTGAAACGGCGCCGGATGTCGTCGATCTGGCGCGGATGGACGAACATGCCGCGCACCTTGGCGGTCTGGTCCGCGCGCCCGAGCCAGCCGCGGATGCGCATGTTGGTGCGGCCGCAGGGGCTCGGCCCGGGCAACACCGCCGAGAGATCGCCGGTACCGAAGCGGATCAGGGGGTAGTCGGGATTGAACACCGTCACCACCACTTCTCCCACCTCGCCCTCGGGCAGAGGCTCGTCGGTTCCCGGCCGCACGATCTCGAGCAGCACCCCCTCATCGACGATCAGCCCTTCCCGCGCCGGGCTTTCGTAGGCGATCAGCCCGCATTCGGCGGTGGCATAGCACTGGTATCCGTCGATGCCGTAATCCCGGGCGAGCCGCTCCTGCAGCTCCCGCGGAAAGGCCTCGCCCGAGACCAGGGCTTTGGCGAAGCTCGGCCGCGGCATGCCGAGCTCTTCCGCCTTCTCGAGCAGGATGCGCAGGAAGGAGGGGGTGCCGACATAGGCCCTGGGACGAAGGCGCGCGATGGCGGCGAGCTGGAGCTCGCTCTGGCCGGTGCCGCCTGGAAACACCGGGCAGCCGAGCGCGCGGGCGCCTCCGTCCAGCATGAAGCCGGCCGGGGTCAGATGATAGGAGAAGCTGTTGTGGACGAGGTCCCCGGAGCGGATGCCCGCGGCGTAGAGGGCCCGCGCCATGCGCCAGTAGTCGCCGCGGGCGGCCTGGGGTTCGAACAGCGGTCCCGGCGACTGGAAGATGTGGACAAGCCGGCTTTGGTCGGCGGCGAGCAGCCCGCCGAATGGGGGATCCTGTTCCTGGAGCTGGATGAGTTCCGATTTGCGCAGCACCGGAAGCCGTGCGAGCGCCTTCCGGTCCCGCACCTGGTCGGGATCCACCGCCCCGAGCCGCTTCCGGTAAAGCGGCGCCCGCTCCACCGCATGGCGCAGCAGTCCGGGCAGGGCGCGGAAGAGGGCGCGCTCCCGCTCCTCGGGATCCCGTACCTCCAGTTGATCGTAGAAGGGGCTGTCCCCGGTGGCCATGGTCCCGCTCACGCTTCCAGATCGGACGCCTTGGGGTCGTCCGCATGTCCGCCCACCTCATAGCGGTCCGCGAGCGCCGCGGCCAGCGGCGAGGCCCAGACCGGACGTCGCCTCTGGCGCCAGCTCCGCCACAGGCTCGAGAAACTGCCGTAGCGGAACGCGATCGGCGTGCGGGCGAAGCGCCGGGCGAGCAGGGCGAGCTCGTCGCGGTGGCGCTGGAAGGGGGATGGCAGCGGATCGCCCGCGGGCTCCAGATAGAGATAGACGAGCGTGCCGGGCCGGTCGGGAAAACTGTGCGCGAGGCCGAGGGCGAGGCGGGCCAGGGCGGCGAGGTCCACGTGCCGGAGCCGCGCGCCTTCGTCGAGCTCGCGCAACAGGGCGAGCCACGGCTCCGCGGCACCCCGCTCCGCACGGCGCCAGTAGGCGGCGCTCAGACGGGTGCGGGGCTGCGCAAGGTAATCGAAGCCGAGCGCCACCACGCCCACGAGCCGCCGTCCGGCCCGCGCCAGAAGCTCCAGCCGGGGCGGCGTGCCCCGCACCCCGGTCGGGCAGCGGATGTGGAAGCGGAGTTCGTCGAAGCGGTTGAGCCCGAGCAGCTCCAGTTCGCCGGGGGTGGCCTGCCAGGGCGCGAAACTGTTGACCGCAAGGGCGGCACCGGAGAGGGGCAGCCGCAGGCGCTCCTTGAGTTTGGGATCATCGGGCACGAGGTCGGGATCGACCCCGCGCACGAGCCCGTCACGCCAATCCCGCAGCCGTCCGTCGAGGCCGAAGGCCTCTTCCGGAAACCGTCCGAGGATGCGTTGGGCGAGACGATTGCCGAGTCGCTGCGGCCGATCCTGCCGGGACGGCCGGGCGCTCCCGCCTCCCTTGCCGAGACTGGCCTCCACCTAGAGCCACCGCTTGCGTCGTTTGTAGCTTTTGATGTTGCGGAAGCTTTTGCGGCCCGATCCGCTCAGACCCAGATAGAACTCCTTGACGTCCTCGTTGTTGCGCAGCTCCTCCGCCGGCCCGTCCAACACCACCCGCCCGTTCTCCAGCACATAGCCGTAATGCGCGTAGCGCAGGGCCATGTTGGTGTTCTGCTCGGCGAGCAGGATGGTGACCTTCTCCTCGCGGTTCAGCCGCACCACGATCTCGAAGATCTCCTCCACCAGCTGGGGGGCGAGGCCCATGGACGGCTCGTCCAGCAGCATCACCTTGGGACGCGCCATGAGCGCGCGGCCGATGGCGCACATCTGCTGCTCGCCGCCCGAGGTGTAGCCGGCCAGCGAGTGGCGGCGCTCCTTGAGCCGCGGGAAGTAGCTGTAGACCATCTCGAGGTCGCGCCGGATCGCGGCGCGGCCGTCGGTGCGGGTGTAGGCGCCGGTGAGGAGGTTCTCCTCCACCGTCAGATGCTCGAAGACGTGCCGGCCCTCCATCACCTGCACCACCCCGCGCCGCACCAGCTCCGGCGTGTCCAGCTTGTGCACGTCCTCGCCGCGAAAGGTGATGGTGCCCTTGGTCACCTCACCCCGTTCGGTGGCGAGCAGGTTGGAGACGGCCTTGAGGGTGGTGGTCTTGCCGGCCCCGTTGGCGCCGAGCAGGGCGACGATCTGACCCTCCGGCACGCGGAGCGAGACGCCCTTGAGCACCAGCACCACGTGGTCGTACACGACCTCGATGTTGTTGACCGACAGCAGCGCCTCCTCCGTGGACGCGCTCGTCTGCGGCCGTTCCAGCACCTCGGTGCTCATCGGGCGCCTCGCTCCCTCGTTGCTCGAACCCGCCTCAGCTCAGCAGTCGCGCACCGGGAGGTTCTTCTCCTTGGCGTAGCTCAGGGCCGATTCCTCGATCAGCGGCCAGACGATGTCCCGCATGGGATAGTACCAGTCGGAGACCTTGGTCCACTTCTCCCCGTCCCACTGCTGGACGTAGACGGGACCGCCGCCCTCATGGTCCTCGCAGGAGAGCTGGATCGGCAGCATGAAGCCCTCGAGCCCCAGCTCCTTGAGGCGCTCCTCGGTGAGGTTGAGGCGCTCGAAGCCGTCGCGCACCTCCCAGCCGGTGAGCGGCCGCACCCCGTGGATCTCCTGGGCGGTGCGGATCGCCTCGACCACGATCATGGCGTTGGTGAGGCCGCGGTTGTAGAGCACCTCGCCGACCCGATCGCGCTCGCCGGCGCCCATGCCCTTGTCGTAGAGGTAGGTGAAGATGTCGCGGTGCAGCGGCCAGTCGGCCCCGGCGCCGTGGAAGTTGGCCGCCTTGTAGCCGACCGCCTGGCCGCCCGCGGGCTTGACGTCGTTCTCCGAACCGGACCACCAGTTGCCGATGAAGCGCTCCATCGGGTAGCCCACCGCGGCCGCCTCCTTGAGCGCGGTGGAGTTCATCACCCCCCAGCCCCACATCAGGATCCAGTCCGGACGCAGGCGCCGGATCTGCAGCCAGGTGGCCTTCTGCTCGAGACCCGGATGGGCGACCGGGAACTTGTCGAAGCGGAAGCCGAACTTGTCGGCCAGGATCTCGAGGGTGCGGATGGGCTCCTTGCCGTAGGCCGAATCGTGGTAGACCAGCGTGATCTTCTTGCCCTTGAGCTGGTCGAGCCCGCCCTCCTGGTCGGCGATGTATTTGACGAGGGAGGTCGCCTGCGACCAGTAGGTGGCGGGTGCGGTGAACACGTGCGGGAACACCTTCCCGTAGGAGGCGTCGGTGCGCCCGTAGCCCATCGAGAAAATCGGGATCTTGTCCGCCAGCGCCCGGTCGATGAGGGCGTAGGTGATGCCGGTCGAAAGCGGGCTGAACACCGCGGCCCCGGTCGGACCCTTGTTCTTCAGGCGCTCATAGCACTCCACGCCCTTGTCGTTGTTGTACTGGGTGTCGCACTCCTCGAACACGATCTTGATGCCGTTGATGCCGCCGTCGCGCTCGTTGATGAGGTTGTAG
>JALSGW010000410.1 GCA_026982585.1 Alphaproteobacteria bacterium
CGAGGTGGCGCTGGTGGAGAACCTCCAGCGGGAGGAACTGCATCCTCTCGAGGAGGCGCGGGCCTACCGCCGCCTGGTGGAGGAATTCGGCCGCCGCCAGGAGGATATCGCCCGCATGGTGGGCAAGAGCCGCAGCCACGTCGCGAACAGCCTGCGACTGCTGCAGCTGCCGGACCAAGTGCAGGCCCATCTGTGGCACGGCCGGCTGAGCGCGGGCCACGCCCGGGCGCTGCTCGCCGCCGACGACCCCGCGGCGGCGGCCGAAGTGGTGCTCGCCCGAGGGCTTTCGGTGCGGGAGACGGAACGGCTGGTCCAGCGCGCCAAGACCCGCACCCCCGCCCGGCGGCCCGCCGCCGAGGCCGATGCCGACGCCCGCCGGTTCGCCGACCATCTCACCCGCAGGTTGGGTCTGCCGGTCGCCATCCGCCCGCGCCGCAAGGGCGGGGAACTGGTGATCCGCTATTCCGACCTCGACCAGCTCGAGGATCTGTGCCGGCGGCTCCTCAAGTAATCCACAGGAAATCACAAGATCTTCCACGGTTCCCTGTTGACAACCCGGCGCCCCTGTGAAGGGATGGGCTCGGGAGAAGCTCAGGAAGGAACGCCGTGGCGCGCTTCCGGCTACGCCGCGGCAGAAGCGTCCCGCTGCCCGACGACGCGCATGTGACAAAGGTTATCAAATACAAAAACAGAGGATATGCCGCCGGAAGGCGGCTTTTTCTTGAGTATCATTTCAAAATGTCAGAATGGCGGAGAGAATCCAGCCTCCCAGACCGCTCTTGATCGCAAAGATCAGTGCCAGTTGCGCACCCACGGCCACCGCGGCCAGACGCCACCACATGATATGCTCCCACATGCGACAGGCCGTGCGAGCCTCCGACATACGGGAGCAAAAATCAACCGCGGGTTCACGGAACCGGGCGCTCAGGGCTGCAGGCGCAGCCTCCGCCAGCCGCGCTCATGGCGCAGGTAGAGCAGCCGATCGTGCAGGCGGTCCGGGCGTCCCTGCCAGAACTCCATCGCTTCGGGCCGCAGCCGGAAGCCGCCCCAGTAGGGCGGACGGGGCACCTCCTCGGGAAAGCGGGCGGCGGCCTCCCGGAAGCGGGCCTCCAGCGCGGCACG
>JALSGW010000411.1 GCA_026982585.1 Alphaproteobacteria bacterium
CCCGCCGCTCCGACGAGGACGCCCCCATAGCCTCCCGCCGCTGAGAGCGCGGAGGCTCCTAGGCCTCCTTGCGCTGACCGCAGGTGGAAAGCCCCAGCATGCGGTACACCGGACAGGTCCCGACCAGTCCGGAGATCAGGGGAATGAGGCCGAGCCACCCCCAGTTGGTCTGGGGTCCCCAGAACACGAGCGCGATCAGCAGCAGGCCGACCACCACCCGGAGCACCCGATCCACCGTCCCGACGTTGCGCACCATCGCCTCACCCCTTTTGTATCCGATGGCGCTCATATGAGGAGCCGGCCTGGCGAGGGCAAGGGCTTCGGGCTTCAACAGGGCGCCGGCCTGCGGCGCAAGAGCAGATAGAAGGCGCCTTCGCCGCCGTGTTCGGCGCGGGCGGTGGCGTAGACCACCACCCGGGTGCGGATGGCCGGGGTCTCGAGCCAGCGCGGCAGCATGTGGCGCAGCACCCCGCCGGCCCGCAGACCCCGTCCGGTGATCACCAGCACGCAGCGAGCCCCCTGCTCCTGCTTGAGCGTCACAAAGCGCGTGAGGGCTTCGAAGGCCTCGTCCTGGGTCATGCCGTGAAGGTCCAGGACGCCTTCGATGGGCATGCGCCCGCGGCGCAGCCGCTGCCAGCTGCGCCGGTCCAGCCCCACCGGCCGGCTCGGGTCCAAGGGCTGCGGCGGCCGCAAGTGGGCACGGCGTCCGGGCCGGTGCGCCGGGGGCGGAGCGCTGCCGTTGCCGCCCGGCGTCTCCTCCCGCACCGGTTTCGGTTGCGGATCGCCGCTCAGCGGGCGCACGTCGCGCATGGCGGCCCGCCACAGGGCCAGCTCCTCCTCGCTCGGCATGCGCACGTGCGGCCGGTGACGGCGGTCGCTCATCTCCCTTCCGCGCCCGCGATCAGCAGCACCAACAGACGCCGCGGACCGTGGGCCCCGAGGGTGATCTTCTGGGCGATGTCGCCGGTCCGCGAGGGTCCGGTGATGAAATTGATCGACCGGGGCGGTTGTCCAGTATGTTCCAGCAATCCTCGCCAGGCCGCCTCGTAGCTTCCCACCACCCGTTCCTGCTCCAGCACCACCACACAGGTCTCGGGCAGGAAGGCGAGCAGGG
>JALSGW010000412.1 GCA_026982585.1 Alphaproteobacteria bacterium
GCACCGAGAAAGAGCGGCGGGCCGCCTAGTCTCCGGGCGTCCGCCGTCCGTTGCCGCGGGCGGGGCGGAGCGGCACCAGCTCCGCCTCGCTCGCAAACGGCAGCGGACGAAGCCCGCCCCGCCTGCGCACCAGCACCTCGCCCTCGAGCCGGTAGCGCACGCCACCCACCTCGGCGAGGCGCAACAGCCGGTCCAAGAGCGCCGCGGTGGGGACGAACAGCCGTCCCTCCAGCTCGCGGGCGGCGAGAGGCGGGATGCGCAGCCGCCGTTCGCTGACCCCGGTTCCGAGCGGCTCGCCGTTGACGCTGAGCCGAAAGCGCAGGCCGCGCACCTCCAGGGGAGCGGCGGCCCGGTTGACGAGCCGAAGCCGCACCAGGAGCTCCTGTTCGAACACTCCCGGCCGCTCGAGACGCAGATCGCGCAGGCCGACCTCGGGCGGCACCAGCGCCTCTTCCTCGAGGCGCGGGGCACAGGCACCGGCACCCAGCGCCGCCGCCAGCGCCAGCCACAGCCGCCGCCTGGACCAGAGCCCGATGACGCCCCCGCCGGCGTCCGCCCGAGAGGACGCCCCTTCCGCCATCGCCTCGCTCCCCTGAAAGCCGTGCCGGAGGCCGGCTACAGCTCGTCGCGCTCCATCTTCTTCTTGAGGAGTTTGCGATAGCGGCGGATCGCCTCCGCCCGCTCGCGCCGCCTGCGCTCCGAAGGCTTCTCGTAGAAGCGCCGCATGCGCATCTCGCGGTACAGGCCCTCGCGCTGCATCTTCTTCTTGAGCGCCCGCAGCGCCTGGTCGATGTTGTTGTCGCGGACCTGGATCTCGATGATGGCTCGCACTCCCAACCAAAACCCCTGCCCCCGCCAGGGCGGCGGGCCGGCATGCGGCGCTGATTTAGGTCCGCCCACAGGCGAGCGCAAGACGCACGGCAGGCACAAACGCCGGCTGGCCCCCGCGCCGTGACCCTTCCCGGGTCCGGGTCGGGGGTTGCAATTCCCTTGCGCCCGGCTATGGAGTGACGGAAGCCCCAGAGCCCCTGTCGCCGCCGCGCGGCGGGAGAACGAGTGACGTGAGCGCGTCACCCCGGGGTTCGGGAGAGGGGATTGCGGCTTGTTTGAAGGGAGGGAGATGATGACAACCACGTCGGAGCGGCTCGTGCGGGGGCTTCGCCTTTCAGCTCTTGCGAGCGCCATGGTGCTGATCGCCCTTGGCGCGCGGGCCCAGGTGGAGCTCACCGTGTATACCGCGGTGGAGGCGGAGGATCTCAAGAAGTACGCCGCCCGCTTCAACGAGGATCATCCCGACATCAAGATCAACTGGGTGCGGGATTCGACCGGCATCATTACGGCCAAGCTTCTGGCCGAAAAGGACAATCCCCAGGCGGACGTGATCTGGGGGCTGGCCGCCACCTCGCTGCTGCTGCTCAAGGCGGAGGGACTCCTCGAGCCCTATGCGCCGAAGGGGCTCGAGCGCCTCGATCCCAAGTTCCGCGACAAGGCCGATCCGCCCTATTGGGTCGGCATGGACGCCTGGGTGGCGGCGATCTGCTTCAATACCGTGGAGGCGGAGAAGGCGGGGCTGCCGATGCCCAAGTCCTGGTGGGACCTCACCGATCCCGTCTACAAGGGTGCCGTGGCGATGCCCAACCCGAACTCCTCGGGCACCGGCTTTTTGGACGTCTCCTCCTGGCTGCAGATGTTCGGCGAGGAGCGGGGCTGGGAGTTCATGGACAAGCTCCATGAGAACATCGCCTACTACACCCATTCCGGCTCCAAGCCCTGCAAGGACGCCGCCCGCGGCGAGATCCCGATCGGCATCTCCTTCGCCTTCCGCGCCGCGCGCTCCAAGGAGGCCGGGGCCCCGATCGAGATCATCATCCCCGAGGAGGGCATCGGCTGGGACATGGAGGCGGCGGCCATCGTCGTGGACACCGACTATCCCGAGGAAGCGCGCATCCTCATGGACTGGATCATCTCCGAGAAGGCGATGCGCATGTACAACGAGGGCTACGCGGTGATCGGCATCACCGAGCTCGCCAAGCCCGTCAAATACTTCCCGGAGAACATCATCGACGCCATGATCGACAACGATTTCGAGTGGGCGGCGCGCAACCGCGAGCGGATCCTCGCCGAATGGAGCCGCCGCTATGAGGGCAAGTCGCTGCCGCGCAACTGAACCCGGCCACGGGGAGGGCGGCCGTCCGCGCGCGCGGGCGGCCGTCCGGGCGGCATGAGCTACCTGCTGCTCGACGGCGTCACCAAGCGCTTCGGCGCCTTTACCGCCGTCGACGGGGTCAGTCTCACGATCGAGGAGGGGGAGTTCGTCTGCTTCCTCGGCCCCTCCGGCTGCGGCAAGACCACCTTGCTGCGCACCATCTCCGGGCTCGAGTTTCCGAGCCAGGGGCGCATCGTGCAGGCGGGACGGGACGTCACCCGCATGCCGCCGCGCGAGCGCGACTTCGGCATCGTCTTCCAGTCCTACGCGCTGTTCCCCAATCTCACCGTGCGCCGCAACATCGCCTACGGACTCGAGAACCGGGGCATGAGCCGCAGCGCCATCGAGGCCCGGGTCGACGAGCTGCTCGAGCTGGTGGGCCTTCAGGAGCACGCCCACAAATATCCGGCGCAGCTCTCGGGCGGGCAGCAGCAGCGGGTGGCGCTGGCCCGCGCCCTCGCCCCCTCGCCGGGCCTGCTGCTGTTGGACGAACCCCTCTCGGCCCTCGATGCCAAGGTGCGGCTTTATCTCCGCCGCGAGATCCGCGATCTGCAGCGCCGGCTCGGGGTGACCACCATCATGGTCACCCACGACCAGGAGGAGGCGCTGTCGGTCGCGGACCGCATCCTGGTGATGAAGGACGGCCGCATCGAGCAGATCGGCACCCCGATCGAGATCTACCAGAACCCCGCCACCCCCTTCGTCGCCGACTTCGTGGGCACCATGAACTTCCTCAAGGGACGGGTGGAGGCGCCCGGAATCTGTCGGCTGGACGGTCTCACGCTGCGCTGCCGCACCGCCTCCTTCCACCAGGGGGATCCGGTGGTGCTGGCGATCCGGCCGGAGGATGTGGTGCTGCGCGACCTCGAGCGAGCGCCCGAGAACCGCTTCCAGGCCCGGGTGCTGCACGCGGATTTCCTCGGTCCCTATGTGCGGGTGGAGGTGGGTGAGGGCGAGCTCGGCGGGGTGCGCCTGCTCGTGGACTGTCCGATCAACCTGGTGCGGGAGCGGGAGCTTCGGGAGGGAACGGCGCTGACCTTCGCCCTTCCCGCCGAGCGCATCCGCCTCTATCGCGACGGAGCCGGCTGATGGCGGTCCAGGTCGCGGTGCCGCCGGCGCGTGCCGGCCTCGCCCTCAAGGCCGACGTCTGGCTGACGCGCGGCTTTATCGTCGCGATCATTCTCTACCTCGTGGTGGCGCTCGCCCTGCCGCTCGCCACCCTGCTCCAGAAGTCCTTCGAGGTCTACGAGTTCCGGCCCGAGAAGGTGGCGCTGGCCTTCTATCGCGACGGCGCATGGCAGGACGCCGGGCGGCTTTCCGAGTGGGTCGAACGGCGGGGTTACGTCCTCAACGACGGGCTTCGGGCGAGCGAGCGTTCGCGGGAACGGTTCGTGGACATCATCCCCAAGCGCGAGCGGCGCGGGGTGGAGCGCTTTCGGGTCACCGATCTCTCCGCAGGCGGCGGGCTCCTGCTGCTCGAGGGGCGGCTGTCCGAGCCGGGCGAGACCTTCGAGCTCAGCCGGCGCGAATTCTCGCGCCTGCGCCTGAGACCGGAGGCGCGCTTCGGCTTCGACAACTACCGCTATTATTTCGCGACCCCGGCGCTGCGCAGCTCGATCACCAACAGCCTCTTCATCGCCACCCTCACCACCCTGATCGTCATCCCCATCGCCTTCGGCTACGCCTATGCGCTCACCCGCAGCTGCATGCCCATGAAGGGCTTCTTCAAGCTGGTGGCGCTGGTGCCGATCCTGGTGCCGTCGCTCTTGCCGGGCATCGGGCTCGTCTACCTGTTCGGCAAGCAAGGCGTGCTGACGCCCTTGCTGTTCGGCTACGACATCTACGGCCCGATCGGCATCGTGATGGCGAGCGCCTTTTTCACCTTCCCGCACGCCTTCCTGATCATCCTCACCGCGCTCTCGATCGCGGATGCCCGGCTCTACGAGGCGGCGCTCTCCCTGCGCGCGTCCCCGGCGCGCATCTTCTGGACGGTCACCCTGCCGGGTGCGCGCTACGGGCTGATTTCGGCGGCCTTCGTGGTGTTCACCCTGGTGATCACCGACTTCGGCGTGCCCAAGGTGGTGGGCGGCACCTACAACGTGCTCGCGCTTGACATCTACAAACAGGTGATCGGCCAGCAGAACTTCCAGATCGGGGCGGTCGTCTCGGTGGTGCTGCTCTTTCCGGCGGCGGTGGCCTTCGCCGTCGACCGCATGGCCTCGCGGCGGCAGGTGGCGCTGCTCACCGCCCGGGCGGTTCCCCTGCAGCCGGAGCCGAAGCGGCGGTTCGACCTTCTCATGCTCGGCTTCTGCGGCCTGGTGGCGGTCTACATCCTCGGCATCCTGATCATGTGCCAGCTCGCCGCCCTGTTCACCTTCTGGCCCTACAACCTCACCTTTTCGCTCAAGAACTACGATTTCGACCGCATGGACGGGGGCGGCTGGGCCTCCTATTGGAACTCGGTGGAGATGGCGAGCTGGACGGCGCTCATCGGCACCGCCATCGTCTTCTCCGGCGCCTACATCGTCGAGAAGATCCGCGGCCTGTTCGCGGCCCGGCAGGGATTCCAGCTGCTCGCCATGATGCCCATGGCGGTGCCGGGCATGGTGCTCGGGCTGTCCTACATCTTCTTCTTCAACAATCCCGCCAATCCGCTGAGCTTTCTCTACGGGACGATGGCGATCTTGGTGATCTCCACCATCGTCCACTTCTACACCGTCTCCCATCTCACCGCGGTGACCGCCCTCAAGCAGATGGACGCCGAATTCGAGGCGGTCTCCGAGAGCCTCAAGCAGCCCTTGTGGCGCATGTTCACGCGCGTCACCGTGCCGGTGTGCCTGCCGGCGATCCTGGACATCGCCATCTATTTGTTCGTGAATGCCATGACCACCGTGTCGGCGGTGGTGTTCCTCTATTCCACGCGCACCACCCTGGCCTCGGTGGCGGTGTTGAACATGGATGATGCCGGCGACATCGCGCCTGCGGCGGCGATGGGCATGATGATCTTCTACACCAACGTGGCCGCGCGCCTGATCCAGACCCTGCTGGCGCGGGCGGTGCTGGCCCGCACCCAGGCCTGGCGGCGGCGCTGAGGTTCCCTGCGGCGGCGCTGCGCTCCGACCGGGACGCCCCTGGCCGGAGCGGATCGCCGGTGCTATGGGCGGCAGCGGTCCGCGAGCCCCGCCTGGAGCATGGACGCACACCCATCGTCGTTGCGAGCACGGCTGGCGATGTTGGTGCGCAGGCCGGCGTTCGAGCGCGCCGTCATCGCCCTCATCATCCTGAACGCCCTGTTGCTCGGGCTCGATACCTATCCCTGGGTGCACGCCCGCTTCGGCGCCGTCATCGCCTGGCTCGACCGGCTCATCCTCGCCGTTTTCGTCGCCGAGATCGCAGCCCGCGTGATCGTGCACGGCCGCGGCTTTTTCCGCGATCCCTGGAGCGTGTTCGACTTCCTGGTGGTGGCGGTGGCCCTGATGCCCGCGGCGGGCCCCTTCGCGGTGCTGCGGGCCCTGCGCATCATCCGCGCCCTGCGCCTGATCACCGCCGTGGAATCGATGCGCCGGGTGATCGGCGGCCTGCTCGAGGCGCTGCCCGGCATGGGCTCGATCGTGGCGCTTTTGGGGCTCATTTTCTACGTCGCCTCGGTGATGACCACGGAACTGTTCGGCGCCCGCTTCCCGGAATGGTTCGGCACCCTGGGGCGCTCCGCCTACACCCTGTTCCAGATCATGACCCTCGAGAGCTGGTCGATGGGCATCGTGCGGCCGGTGATGGCGGTGTATCCCTGGGCCTGGCTGTTCTTCGTGCCCTTCATCGTCATCACCGCCTTTGCGGTGCTCAACCTGTTCATCGGCATCATCGTCAACGCCATGCAGAAGGAGCACGAGGAGCTGCTGCGGGCGCAGCGGGAGGAGACCGGCGACGAGCTGCAGCGCATCCTCGCCGAGCTGCGCGCGCTGCGGGAGGAGCAGCGCGAGCTGCTGCGGCAGCTGCGCACGCGGGCACCCGAATCCCCGGCCTCCACGGCGCCGAATCCCGCCCCGCGTCCGCCCGCGAGCGAACCCTAGCGCCGCCTTGCCAGCCACACCGCAACCGGCACCGCCGCGACCACCGCGGCGGCAAGCCAATCCCCTACCGGCCAGGCCGGGCCCCGCCCCTCGGGCCCGCCTTCCAGCGGCGCGGCGTTCCACGCCAACAGAAGCGCGAGTCCGACCCCGAGCGCGACCATGCCGAGCACGAGCAAAGGCGATCGCCGCCCGGGCCTCACGGCCGCAGCCCCCGCAGCCGCAGATTGCGCCGGCGCAGGAGTTCGGCGCAGACCAGCAAAAGCGCCGCGAGCAGGATCAGGAGCGTGGCCACCGCGAGGATGCTCGGGCTCAGATTCTCGCGGATGCCGTCGAACATCTGCCGCGGCAGGGTGCGCTGGGCGGGCCCGGTCAGGAACAGGGCGATGACCAGCTCGTCGAAGGAGGTGACGAAGGCGAACAGCGCCCCCGAGACGATCCCCGGGGCGAGCAGCGGGATCAGGATCCGCCGCAACACCACGAGCGGCCCCGCGCCCAGGGACTGGGCGGCGCGAATGAGATTGCGGTCGAAACCGGCCAGGGTGGCGGACACCGTCACCACCACGAAAGGCGCGCCGAGGGTGGCGTGGGCGAGGGCGAGCCCGAGCAGCGAATTCACGAGGCCCAGTTCGAGATAGAAGAAATAGACCCCGGCCGCCACGATCACCACCGGCACGATCATGGGCGACAGGATCAGCGCCATCAGCAGCCGTTGGCCCGGAAAGCGGGCCAGGTGGAAGCCGATGGCGGCGAGGGTGCCGAGCACGGTGGCGAGTGCGGTGGCGAGCGCGCCCACCACCAGACTGTTCTGCAGCGCCCGCCACCAGAGTTCGGATTGCCACACCTCCTGGTACCAGCGCAGCGACCAGCCGGGCATGGGGAAGGAGAAGAAGCTCCCGGCGTTGAAGGACAGCGGCACGATCACGAACAGCGGCAGCACCAGGAAGGCCAGCGCCGCGAGGGCGAGCAGCATCAAAAGCGGTCCTGGGGGCTTAGGACGCATGGAACGGGTCTAGGCGAGGCGCAGCGCATTGAGGCCGACGAGCCGCATGAACAGGAAATAGAGCGCCAGTGTGGCGAGAAGCAACAAGCTTCCGAGCGCCGCCGCCATGCCCCAGTTGATGGTCTGGAGGGTGAAGAAGGCGATGAAGTAGCTGATCATCTGGTCCGCCGCTCCGCCCACCAGCGCCGGTGTGATGTAGTAGCCGAGGGCGAGGATGAACACCAACAGCGATCCCGCCACCACACCGGGCATGCTGAGCGGCAGATAGACCCGCCTGAAGGCGGTCCAGGGCGCGGCACCCAGGGACAGGGCCGCGCGCACATAGGCCGGATGGATCCCCCGCATGACCGCATAGAGGGGCAGCACCATGAAGGGCAACAGCACGTGGGTCATGGCGATGTAGACCGCGGGGCGGCGGAAGACGATCTCGAGCGGCTCGGCGATCAGCCCGAGGGCCTTGAGCGCGTCGTTGATGGGGCCCTCGCGCTGCAGCAGCACGATCCAGGAAGCGGTGCGCACCAGCAACGACGTCCAGAACGGCAGCAACACGCCGATCATCAGCAGATGGGCCCACCGCTCCGGAAGATGCGCCAGCACATAGGCGAGCGGATAGCCGATGGCGAGGCAGGCGAGGGTCACCACCGCCGCGATCTGGAAGGTGCGGGCGAGGATGTCGAGATACACCGCCCGCTCCTCCGCCACGCGCACGATGCGCCCGGCCG
>JALSGW010000413.1 GCA_026982585.1 Alphaproteobacteria bacterium
GCCCATCGTCCACGGCGCTCAGGGATCGCGGGGTGCGGGAAGGATCACCCCGGGATTGAGGATGCCCTGCGGGTCCAAGGCCCGCTTGATGCGTCGGAACAGCTCCAGCTCCACCGAAGAGCGCCTTCGGGCGAGCTCCTCCACCTTGATGCGGCCGATGCCGTGCTCGGCGGCGAAGGAGCCGCCGCACGCCGCCACCCGATCGAACACCAGCTGCGCGAGCGCATGCCGCAGCTGGTCCGGAAATCCCTCGGGGAGGACGAAATTGTAGTGGACATTGCCGTCGCCGAGGTGGCCGAAGGGGATCGGGAGCGGGCGGGGCTCCCAGTCGGCGATGCCGCGGCTGACCCGCGCGACCAATTCCGGGACCCGCCCGGGCGGCACCGAGACGTCGAAGCGGGCGATCACACCCTCCCGGCGGGCGGCGTCGCTGTGGTCCTCGCGAAGCCGCCACAGCCGGGCGCGGGCCGCCTCGCTGTCGGCGAGGGTGCCGTCCAGGATCAGCTCGCGCGACCACAGCTCTTCGAGCAACGCCTCGAACTTGGGGCGCAGTCCCTCGGCGAACGGCCAGGCCAGCTCCACCAGCAGATGCCAGGGCACCGGGCGGGCGAGCGGGGCGGCGGCGCCCGGAAGGTGTCGGAGCGCGAGCTCCACCCCGGCTCCGCTCATGAACTCGACGGCGATCAGCAGCGCGTCGCAGGCCTCCCGCAGGCGCTGGACGATCTCCACCGCCCGCGTCAGATCGCGCACCCCGAGCCAGGCGGTGACCCGCTCGTGGAGGCGCGGCCACAGCCGCAGCACCGCGGCGGTGATCACCCCGAGGGTGCCCTCGGAGCCGATGAAGAGCTGCTTGAGGTCGTAGCCGGTGTTGTCCTTGCGCAGGGCACGCAGCCCGTCCCAGATCCGCCCGTCCGCCAGCACCACCTCGAGACCGAGCACGAGCTCCCGCATCATGCCGTAGCGGAGCACGTGGATGCCGCCTGCGTTGGTGGCGAGGTTGCCGCCGATGCGGCAGCTGCCCTCCGCCCCCAGGTGGAGCGGGAACAGGCGTCCGATCGCCTCCGCCCGCCGCTGCACATCGGAGAGCACGCAGCCCGCCTCGCACACCAGGAAATCCCCCGCGGGATCCACCTCCCGGATGCGGTTCATGCGCTCGAGGCTCAACACCACCATCTCCCCGGAGGGGTCGGGAATACCGCCCGCCACCAGCCCGGTGTTGCCGCCCTGGGGCACCAGGGGAATGCGGAGGCGGTTGGCGGCTTTGACGATATGGGCGACCTCGGCGGTGCTGCGGGGCCGGACCACCAGCGCCGCACGGCCCCGGTGCTGGCCCCAGAAGTCCACCGTATAGCGGCCGGCCGCATCGCCTTCGAGGATCCCGTCTGCGTCCATCACCTCCCGCAACAGGGCGCGAAAGGACCGATATGCGCGCGCCATGGCTCGCCTCCCGCCTGTCCGCCCGGCCAGGGCTGCCGTTAACCCTTTCTTCACCGCAACGGCGTAAAGGCCGAGGCGGTGTCTGCACGGGTCGCCGGGAGCCATCAAGCCGTCATGGCCCAGGAACTGCAAGCCAGCGCCGCCGAGAGCCCGCCCCTTCCCCAGGCGGGCGCCGCTCCGGGTCGGGTGCTGGAGGAGCTGCGCCGGCTCGGACCCGGACGCATCCTCGCCATCGGTCTCGTGTTGATCGCGCTCCTGGCCATGCTGGGCGTGGCGGCGCGCCAGCTGTTGCAGCCGCGCTACACGCTGCTGTTCGCCGGGCTCGAGAGCGGCGACCTCGCCGCCATCGTCGAACGGCTGGAGGCCATGGAGGTCCCCTACCGCATCAACGCCAAGGGCGACGCCGTGTTGGTGCCGCAGGGGGAGGTGATGCGCCTGCGCATGGCGCTCGCCGAGGAGGGCGTGGCGGCAGGCGCGGTGGTCGGCTACGAGCTGTTCGACCGCGCGAACGGTTTCACGGTCACCGACTTCGTCGCCAATGTGAACCTCAAGCGGGCGCTCGAAGGCGAGCTCGCCCGCACCATCGCGTCCTTGCGGGCGGTGCGCCGGGCGCGGGTGCACATCGTGCTGCCCGAGCGCCGGCTGTTCGCCCGCGAACAGGGACAGCCCACAGCATCGGTGTTCCTGGCGCTCGGTCCGGGGGCCGAGCTCGGCCGCCGGCAGGTGGAGGGCATCCGCCATCTGGTGGCGAGTGCGGTGGCCGGGCTCGAGCCGTCCCGGGTCACGGTGGTGGACGAACAGGGGCGGCTCCTTGCGCGCAGCGATCCGTCCGGGGCCGAGGTGTCGGTGGAGGAGGCGGAATCCTACCGCCGGGCCCTGGAGCAGGATCTCCGGGCCAAGATCATCGCCCTTTTGGAGCGCAGCCTCGGGCCCGGGCGGGTGGAGGCGCAGGTGACCGTGGAGCTCGACTTCGACGAGCGCACGGTGGTGGAGGAGCTCTACGATCCCAACAGCCAGGTGGCGCGCAGCACCCGCACCATCGAGGAGGCGCGCGAGCGCCAGGAGGCGGGTGAAGAAGGGGTGACGGTGGGCAACAACCTGCCCGGCGCCCAGCCCCAGGCCGGTCCGGGCAGCCAGGAACGCAGCGAGCGCACCGAGGAAATCGTCAACTACGAGATCTCGCGCACGGTGCGCAACCAGCGCGCCCGGGGCGGCCGCATCCGGCGCATGTTCGTGGCCGTGCAGGTGGACGGCAACTGGGTGGACGACGGCAGCGGCAACCGCCGTTTCGAGCCTCTGGCCAAGGAGGAGCTGGCCCAGCTGGAGGCGCTCGTGCGCAGTGCGGTGGGCATCGACGAGGAGCGCGGCGACCGCATCGACGTGGTGAGCCGCCCCTTCCAGATGCCGGAGGCCGAGCCGTTGCCGGAGCCCGGCTGGCTCGAGCGGCTTTTGCAGGACTACGGGGATCTCCTCGAGAGCGCGCTCTGGTCGCTGTTCGGGGTCGCGGTGCTGTGGTTCGGCTTCCGTCCGCTCTTGCGGCGCCTGTTCCCGCCGGCCGACCAGCCCCTGGTGGCGGCCGGAGAGACCGTGGTGGTGGTGGGAGACGACGGCACACCCAAGCTGCTGCACACCAAGAGCGGCACCCAGGTGGCCCTGGACCAGCGCGGCGAACCGGTGCTGGCCCGGCCCAAGGAACCGGAGCCGGTGGCCCAGGGCGGATCGGCGCCCCAGGAGGGCGAGTCCAAGGAGGCCGCCGCCGACGGGTCTTCCGAGCCGGAACGGGCGGAGCTCGTCACCCTCAAACAGGTGGAGGGGAAGGTGCGGGCCAGCATGGTCAACGAGGTGGCGGAGATCATCGATCGCTATCCGGAGGAGGCGATCCGGGTGATCCGCAACTGGCTCTACGGGTGAAGCGCCATGGCCAGCATCAAGCCCGGCGACAAGCTCTCGGGTCCCGAAAAGGCGGCGGTGTTGATGCTGTCGTTGGACGAGGAGCACGCCGCCAAGGTGTTCGGCATGCTCGACCTCGAGGAGGTGAAGGAGATCTCCCAGACCATGTCCATGCTCGGCCGCGTGGACAGCGAGGTGGTGGAAGCGGTGATGCGGGAGTTCGGCCAGTCGGTGGCCAGCACCACCGGCGTCTACGGCGGCTTCGAGGCCACCGAGAAGCTGCTGCGCAAGGTGCTCGATCCGGAGACCGTGGAAGCCATCATGGAGGAGATCCGCGGGCCGGCGGGCCGCACGGTGTGGGAGAAGCTCTGCAACGTCAACGAAAACGTGCTCGCCTCCTACCTCAAGAACGAATACCCGCAGACCGTGGCGGTGGTGCTCTCCAAGATCGATCCCGCCCATGCGGCGCGGGTGCTGGCATTGCTGCCCGACGACTTCGCCATGGAGGTGGTGCTGCGCATGCTCAACATGGAGATGGTCCAGAAGGAAATCCTCAACGACGTGGAGCGCACCCTCCGATCCGAGTTCATGACCAATCTCGCCCGCACAAGCCGTCGCGACAACTTCGAGGTGATGGCCGAGATCTTCAACTATCTGGACAGCGCCAGCGAACAGCGCCTGATGAGCGCCCTCGAGGAGCGCAACCGGGAGGCGGCGGAGCGCATCAAGAACCTGATGTTCACCTTCGAGGACCTCGCCCGTCTCGACGGGAGCGGCATCCAGACCCTGATCCGCAATGCCGGCAACGACCGCATCGCGGTGGCCCTCAAGGGCGCGAGCGAGAAGCTGCGCGAGCTGTTCTTCAGCAACATGTCGGAGCGCGCGGCCAAGATCCTCAAGGAGGAGATGCAGGCGATGGGGCCGGTGCGCCTGCGCGACGTGGAAGAAGCGCAGCAGTATCTGGTCAATCTGGCCAAGGAGCTCGCGGCCTCCGGCGAGATCATGCTGCTCGACGGCAAGGACGACGATCTGGTCTACTGAGCGTTCGCGGTGGGCGGTCGGATCATGCAACCCTCCTCCTTCCATCCCGGCATTTCCCTCGGCCCGTGGCGGCCCGCGTGGAGCCGGGGGATTCCGATGGTCTGGCGCGAACTCGCCGCCGAGCCGCCCGAGCCGCCGGCCGCGGCGGCGCCGTCCGAGCCCGATCCGCCGCAGCGCCCGCTCGTCTTCACCGAGGAGGAGGTGGCGCGGCTGGCCGCCGGGATCGCGCTCGAGGTTCGGCGCCAATGCGCCGAGGCCTGTCGCGCGCGCCTCGAACGGCTGCGGGAGGAGGAGCTCGCGCGCATGGCGGCGCGCATCGAGGAGCTCGCCCGGTCCTGGCAGCACGAGCGGCGGAAGGAGCGGGAGGAGCTGGCGGCGCTGCTGCGGGAGGCGGTGCTGGCGCTCGGGCAAAAGCTTCTGGTGCGGACCGAGGCGGAAGCGGTGGAGGCCACCGTGCGGGAGTGGATCGCCCGGCTGCTGCCCGACCGGCCGGTGCAGGTGGTGGTGCGGCCGGAGCTGCGGGACCGGTTGGCGGCCCGCTGGGCCGCCGATGCGGGCGGCGAGGGGGCGGTTGCGCCGGTGGAGTTCGTCGCCGATGCGGGGCTGGATGCGGGCGATCTGCGGCTGGTGGCGGGCGACGGGCGCATCGAACGGCGGGGCGCGGTGTTCGTGCGGGAGCTCGCCGCTGCGCTCGAGGCCTGTGTGCGCGCCGATCCGCCGCCGGAGGCGGAGGAGGTGCGCGTGGACGGCGAAACTCCAGCGGAGGATGAAGGAGCATGAGCGAGGACAAGGGGTTCGAGGAGCTGCAGGCCGAGGAGCAGGGCTCCGGCGGTGAGGCGGATGCGGCGAGCGGCGGCGGGGAGCTGCAGGCGGCGGCCGCAGCCGGCGGCGAGACGGAGGGCATGACCGCCCTCAGTGCGGTCTACGACATTCCGGTCCAGGTGGCGGCGGTGCTGGGCAAGGCGACCATGCCCATCGGCCAGCTGCTGCGGCTCGGGCGCGGCGCGGTGGTGGAACTCGACCGCAAGGTGGGCGAGCCCATCGACATCTATGTGAACAACCGGCTGGTGGCGCGGGGCGAGGTGCTGGTGGTGGACGACCATCTCGGCATCACCATGACGGAAATCGTCAAGAGCGAGCAGTGATGCGCGCATCCGCCCGGCTGCCGGCCCCATCCCTGGACTACACCACCATCCTCGGCTTCGGTGCCGCCGTCGGGGTGGTGGTGGCGGCAGTCGCGCTCGACGGCCGGCTGGCCCTGTTCTTCGATCCGGCCGCCTTGCTGCTGGTGGTGTTCGGCACGCTGGCGATCACGGTGGCGGGATCGGACGCACAGGCGCTTCGCGAGGGCCTGCGGGTGTGGGGGCGGGACCTGTGGCGCCGGCCCCGGCGGGCCGATCCGGCCCTGGCCCGCGAACTGTTGCGCATCGCCCGCCGGGCCAAGGGCGAGGGCGTGCTGCAGCTCGAATCGGAGTGTCTGGGCTGGGATCATCTGCCGCTTGTGCGGCGCGGGCTGCTTTTGGTGCTGGAGGGGCGGAATCTCGCCGATGTGGAGGCGATCCTGCGTCAGGACCTGGCGGGCCAGCTGGACCGCCGGCGACGCGCGGAAGCGATGTTCCGCCGGGCGGCGGAGGTGGCGCCCGCCATGGGGCTCGTGGGCACCCTGGTGGGCCTGGTCAAGATGCTGGCCCAGCTCGACGATCCCGCCTCGATCGGGCCCGCCATGGCGGTGGCGCTGCTCACCACCCTTTACGGGGCGTTGATGGCGCATGTGCTGTTCGGTCCGGCGGCGGAGAAACTCGCCCTCTATGCCCGGGAGGAGGTGCTGCGCGGCCAGATGGAGGCGGCCACCGTGCTCGCCGTGGCGCGGGGCGAGCATCCCCGCTACCTCGCCGGGCGCCTCGAAAGCCTTCTCCATCCGGAACTGCGGGCGGGTCTGGAAACCGAAAATTAACCCCAAGGGGGTAGCCCGGAACCGGAAGCGCACGGCGCGCGATTGGACGGAGGTGGGTTACGCAATGCGGGTGATCATCCTCGGTGCCGAAGGGGCGGACGTGGCCGCGGCCTGTCGCTTGGCCCGGGAGCGGGGTGCCCGGGTGCGGCACTTGGGGAGCCTGGAGGCGCTCTTGGGCGAGCTGCGGGCGGGGCGCGGCGCCGATCTGCTGCTCGTGGACGTCGCCTGGGACATCGCCCGGGTGCTCGCTGCGCTGCGGCAGGAGCGGATCTGGGTGCCGGTGGTGGCCTTCGGCATCGGCACCGCACCGGAGGCGGCGGCCCGGGCGATCAAGGCGGGGGCGCTCGAGTTCCTCTCCTTCCCGCCGGACGCCGAGATGATCGCAGCCGTGCTGGCGAGCGTCGGCTCCGAGCAGCGGGAACTGATCGCCGAGGACCCGCGCATGCGGGAGCTGTTGCGCCTCGCGGAGCGCTTCGCGGCTTCGGATGCGAGCGTGCTCCTCACGGGCGAGAGCGGCACCGGCAAGGAGATGATCGCCCGGTTCCTCCATCGGCGCAGCCCCCGCCGCAGCGGTCCCTTCGTCACCGTCAACTGCGCCGCCATCCCCGAAACCCTGCTCGAATCCGAACTGTTCGGCCACGAGAAGGGGGCGTTCACCGGCGCGGTGGCGCGGCGCATCGGCAAGTTCGAGGAAGCTTCCGGGGGCACGCTTTTGCTCGACGAAATCAGCGAGCTGGACGTCCGCCTCCAGGCCAAACTGCTGCGCGCCATCCAGGAGCGCGAAATCGATCGCCTCGGCGGCAAACAACCGGTCAAGGTGGACATCCGCCTGATCGCCACCAGCAACCGCAACCTGCAGCAGGCGGTGGCCGAGGGCAGCTTCCGGGAGGATCTCTACTTCCGCTTGAGCGTCCTCACCTTGGAGCTTCCGCCCCTGCGCGATCGGCCCCGCGACATCGACGCGCTCGCGCGCCACTTCGCGCGCAAATACGCGCGGCTGAACGGCCTTCCCGACCGCCCGCTGACCGCGGCGGCCTTGGCCAAGCTTCGCGGTCACGGCTGGCGGGGCAATGTGCGGGAGCTCGAGAACTGCATCCATCGGGCGGTGCTCCTGGCCCAGGGGGATGCGATCGACGCGGATGCCATCCAGCTCGGCGGCGCCTCCGCGCCGGCGGGGGGCAAGGCGCTGCCCTCGGCGCTGGTGGGACGGTCGGTGGCCGAGGTGGAGCGCGAGCTCATCCTCGAGACCCTGCGCCACACCCTGGGCAACCGTACCCGGGCGGCCGAGCTGCTCGGCATTTCCATCCGCACCCTGCGCAACAAGCTGCGCGCCTATGCCGAGGCCGGCATCGAGGTGCCGCCTCCGCTGCAGGCCTGAGCGGGGGGCGCCGCCATGCCGGTCGAGACCGTTTCCCTCGAGCGCTGGCCCGCGCTGTTGAAGGCCGGTGTGGCCCGCAGCGACGTGCTGTTCGGCATCGGCATCGTCGCCATCCTGCTGGTGCTGATCCTGCCGATTCCGACCCTGCTCTTGGATTTCCTCCTGGCCCTGTCGATCGGCTTCTCGGTGCTGGTGCTGCTCACCGCGCTGTTCATCACCAAGCCGCTCGAGTTCAGCTCCTTCCCCACCGTGTTGCTGGTCGCCACCATGTTGCGGCTGGCCCTCAATCTGGCC
>JALSGW010000414.1 GCA_026982585.1 Alphaproteobacteria bacterium
CAGCTCACCCGAAGCGACCGGCCGCCGCCGGCGATGCGCCAGCCGCCGCCCTCGGCTTCGGCGCGCCACACCTCTTCCCCCTCCGCTCCCCACCAGGAGAAGCGCTGTCGGGCCGGGGCACCGAGCCGGAACCCGGTGCGCAGGTTCCAGGGCGATTGGGCTTCCACCCCGGCCGGTGCTGCGGGCCGTTCGAGCCGATCCGCGAGCAGGGCGAGGGCGGCCAAGGGGGCGAGCGCGGCCCGGTCCTCTCCATGGACAAGCGCAGGCGCCTCGCGCTCGAGCCAGCCGGTGTCGATGCGTCCGGCCTGCACCGCCGGGTGCGCCAATAGACGTGCGAGAAAGGCGAGGTTGGTTTGCACCCCACCCACCTGGGTGCGCTCGAGGGCCTGGAGGAGTCTCTGGTGGGCGCGCGGGCGGTCGTCGGCTGCGGCGATGATCTTGGCGAGCAGGGAGTCGTAATGGGCCGTCACGGTGGAGCCCGGCTCGATGCCGGCGTCGATCCGGATTCCGGGGAGCCGCCCGGGCCAGTGGAGCTCGGTGATGCGCCCGGTCGCGGGCCGGAACCCTTCTTCGGGCGCTTCGGCGCACAACCGCACCTCCACCGCAAAGCCGCGGGCTTGGATCTGCTCCTGTGCGCGCGGCAGACGCTCGCCCGCGGCGATGCGCAGCTGCCATTCCACGAGATCAAAGCCGGTGACGGCCTCGGTTACCGGATGTTCCACCTGGAGCCGGGCGTTGGCCTCGATGAAGTAGAAGCTGCCGTCCGGCGCGAGCAGGAACTCCACCGTGCCGGCGTTGGCGTAGCCCACGGCACGGGCAAGCCTGAGCGCCGCCTGCCACAAGCGTTCGCGGATCTCCTCGGCGATGCCGAAGGCCGGGCATTCCTCCATGATCTTCTGGTGCCGGCGCTGCAGGGTGCAGTCGCGCTCGAACAGGTGGACGATGTTGCCGTGGTGGTCGCCGAAGATCTGCACTTCGATGTGGCGGGGACGATCGATCCAGCGTTCGAGCAGCAGCCGGCCGTCGCCGAAGGCGCGCTCGGCTTCTCCGCGAGCGGCGGAGAGCGCCTCTTCCAGCTCCTCCCACGCGGCCACACGG
>JALSGW010000415.1 GCA_026982585.1 Alphaproteobacteria bacterium
TCGGTCATGGCCTCGGCGTAGGCGAGCGCGGCCCGCTCGCGGGGGGTGAAGAGGTCGCTCTCGCGCCAGCGGGACAGCGCTTCCAGCTTGGCCTCCGTCACCCCCCGCCGCGCGGCCAGGGCGGCGTTGATGTCGATGCAGAAGGGACAGTGGTTGATCTGGGAGACCCGCACCGTAAGCAGCGCCCGGAGCGCCGGTTCGATCGGCGAGCGTCTGCGGTCGAGTGCCCCGAACAGGGCCGCCACCGCCAGGAACAGACGCGGCCGCCTGGCCCACAGCAGCGCCGCATCCAGCGGGCGACCGTATTTGCGCCGCTGGTTCCAGAAGAAGGGTTTGAGGTACCAGGGGCAGTCCCGGGGCCGGAGCGGGGGGATGCGCACGCGCCGCCTAGATCGCTTGCACCGCCCGCGAGAGAAGCTCCCGCACCTGGCTCGCGACCTCCGCCACCTTGGGATTGTCCACCACCTCCATGGCGGCTTCGGGATCCATCGCCGACACCTCGATGCGGCCGTCGCCGAGCTCCCGCACCACCACGTTGCAGGGGAGCAGCACGCCGATGCGCGGCTCGGCCTCGAGCACCTTGTGGGCGAGTTTGGGATTGCACGCCCCGAGGATCAGATAGGGTGCCACGTCCACATCCAGCTTCTTCTTGAGGGTGGCCTTGACGTCGATCTCGGTGAGCACCCCGAAACCCTGTTCGGCCAGGGTCTCGCGCGCACGGTCGACCACGCTCGCGAAATCCCGCCCCTCGATGACCCGGTCGATGCTGTAGCTCATGGTCTCCTCCCGCAGCATGGGAAAAACGCGCTTGCCGCCGCCCGCCTCCGGCCGTCGCGCAGTCGTCCCGGGCGCTGCGCGCAACCCGCGCCCGCACCGGCATGCTCGCGACGACCGGGATGCGGCTTCCAAGGGCCATATCGGCCTCGGAGCGGGCGCCGTAAAGGGGAGGGGTGGGACAGGGGACGGCGGGATCATCCGGGGAGCGGCGCTTGTGGCCCGTGCGCACTAGCGGGCGCCCGCGGATCGTCCCAAAACAGCGCCCATGGGCATACGGGAGGACGTATGGACGATGGTGCGGCGGGGTGTTCG
>JALSGW010000416.1 GCA_026982585.1 Alphaproteobacteria bacterium
GTCCCCCTCCCAGTGCATCCAGCTCTCGGCCCGCCCCGACGCCTTCCTGCCGCCTTCCGCAAGCTCCCCGATCCGGCCCCGCTGGTCGCGCTCCACCCGCAGCACCGGGTGGATCACCAGGTGCACGCCGAGCCCCAGCCGGTTGAGCTCCATGCCGACGCTGTCGACGAGAAACGGCATGTCGTCGTTGACGATCTCCACCACCGTGTGGGTGGACTGCCAGCCGTGGCGTTCGACCCGCGGATTGTAGGCGCGCACCCGAAGTTCGCCCGGCCGGCGCTTGTGCCCGAAACGCAACAGGGCCAGCGCGGCACCGTAGAGATCGTTGACGTCCCGCTCCTCGAGGTCGAAGGGGGCGACGTCCCGATAAAAGCTCCGCACGAAACGGGCCGCGAGCTCCGCTTCCCGCCCCTCCAGGCGCTCGCGCACCAACGCCTCGACGCTGGCGAGGATTTCCTGCTTCGCTTCTTCCCGCCGCGGCCCCATGGGCGCCTCCAGTCCATCCGCGCTCGAGAGGGCTTGTAGGAGGTGTTGGTGAACAAGTCCTTAACCGTGCCGCACCGCCTCCCGCGCCAGCACCTCCTCCCGCAGCCACAGCAAAACCGGCCCCGGGCGCTCGAGCCAGCTCGCGAGACGGTCGCCGAACTCCTCGAGCGAAGCCGGCTCGGCCGCGGGCAGGCCGAAGGAGGCGGCGAGCGCCCGGAAATCGGGGTTTTGCAGCGCCGTCGCCACAGGCGTCATCCCCTTCCCGCGCATGCTCTCCCGGATCTGCCCCAGACCGCCGTCGTCCACCACCACCACCGCCACCGGGAGCGCGAGCTCGACCAGGGTGCCGAGCTCGGCCAGCGCGTACTGGAGACCGTAGTCCCCGACCACGGCGACCACCGGGGTGCCGGGACAGGCGAGCGCTCCGCCCAACGCCGCCGGAAGCGCCCATCCCAGGGGCCCGAAGCCCGAGGGATGGAAATAGCGCCGCGGCGCCTCCACCGCATACAGCACGTTCATCGCATAGGCGAGCCGGGTCATGTCGGTGAACAGCAGCGCCCGGGAAGCGAGGCTTCGCTGGAGCACGGCGATCGCCTGCCGGTGCCATGGTTCGCACGCCACCGCCTCGAGCACCCGGCGGCGCAGCTCCACCACCTCCCCCGCCGGCCGCGGCTTCGCGGCGATGCGCGCGCACAAGGCCTCGAGCAGCCGGGCCGCATCGGCCTGGATCGCGAGCGCACAGGGATGGCGGGGATCCCCGAGCCGTGCCGGATCCACGTCCACCCGCACGATCCGGCCCCGCAAGGGCAGCGCATCCCGCCAGAGATCGGTCTCACCCAGTTCGCTCCCCACCACCAGCACCAGATCCCGGGCAGAAAGCCACGCCCGCACGGGCTCCAGGGCGAGGGTGGCGCCGAGCGAGAGGGGGCTGCTCTCCGCGACGATGCCCTTGCCGGCCACCGTGGTGAGCGCGGGAATGCCGGTGCGCGCGATGAAGGCGCGGGCGTGCTCGGCCGCGTGCACCGCGCCGCCGCCGAAAACGGCCACCGGGGCCTCGGCCGACTCCACCAGTGCTGCCAGCTGCGCCACCTCCGCCTCACCGGGCGCCGCGGGCCCCGGCAGGGCTGGCGGAGTGAAGGGCGGAGCCGGCTCGGCCAGCAGATCGCGCGGGATCTCCACCGCCGCCGGCCGGAGCCGGCCGGTCCGGCACGCCGCGAGCGCCCGCCACAGCGCCGGCAGCACCGCATCCGGCGCGAGCGGCATCAGGGCCGGCTCTCCCAGTTGGGCGAGCAGTTGCGATTGACCGGGGAGCTCGTGGAGGTGGCCGGCGTCGAAGCCCTGCTGACGGCGGGTGAGGGCGGTGGCGAGCAGGAGCACCGGCACCGAATCCGCCCGGGCGGTGGCGAGCGCGGTGGCGATGTTGGTGGCCCCCGGCCCGGTGATCACCAGACAGGCGGCGAGCCGGCCCGAGGCCCGGTGGAAGCCGTCGGCCATGAACCCGGCCGCCTGTTCGTGGCGGGGCAGCACATGGACCAGCCTCGAGCCTGCGAGCGCGCGATAGAGCTCGAGATTGTGCACCCCCGGCACGCCGAACACATGGCTCACACCCGCCTCCTCGAGCAGGCGCAGGATCCCCTCGGCCACCGTCGCCATGGCCCTTCTCCTACCGTCGCTCCGAGCGTCCGAAATGGGCTTCGATGCGGGCCTGGACGAGCTCGAAGACGAAGGACAGGAACCAGTAGATGAGCGCGGCGGTGATCAGCATCTCGAAGTGGCGGAATTCCATCCGCCCCTGGGTGCGGGCGAGGAACATGAGCTCCCAGACGCCGAGGATGGAGACCAGGGAGCTGTCCTTGAGCATGGCGATGAACTGGTTGCCGGTGGGCGGGACGATCAACCTGAGCGCCTGCGGCAGGATGATGCGGCGCATGATCAGGGCGCGGGTGAGCCCGAGGGCGTAACCCGCCTCCCATTGGCCGCGGGGGATGCTCTGGATGCCGGCGCGAAAGATCTCGGCCATATACGCCCCATAGCAGAGCGAGAGGGCGATGATCCCGGAGGGCACCGGATCCAGCACCACGCCGAGCTGCGGCAGGCCGAGATAGATCAGATAGACCTGCAGCAGCAAGGGCGTGCCGCGGAAGAAGGAGATGTAGAAGGTCGCCACGCCGTAGGCGAGAGGATGGTCGGAGAGGCGGGCGAGCGCACCCGCGAGCGCGATCACCGAGGCCACGGCGATGGAGATGAGCGAGATGTAGACGGTGGTGAAGGCGCCCGTGAAGACGAGGATGGGCAGCCGATCCCAGATGAAGGGGAAGCTGAGATCGAAGGAATAGAAGAAGGCGAGGAACAGGGCGAGCAGCTCCGCCCACACCACCCCGATCTGGACCCGTTTCGGCAGCCGCCTGAGGACGGTGAAGTTGAGCACCACCACAAGGGCGACCGGTGCCGCCAGCAACAAACGGGCGAGAAAGCCGCCAAGCCAGTCCTCGCCGAGGCCGAAGAGGGCGAGCAGGTTGCGGGTGAGCTCGTCCTCGCCGGAGAACAAGAAGGCCAGAACAGCGCTCAGCGCCGCCCAGGCGAGAAGCGCCCAGCGCAGCTCACGCGCCTTTGAAGGCGGCGCGGCCCCGGCGGGGGTGCGTCTTCCCGCCGGGGCGGCCGAGAAGCCCATGGTTCAGCGCGCTTTGGTGAGGTCGACGCCGTACCACTTCATCGACAGGCGGGTGAGGGTGCCGTCCTCGTGCATCTCCGCCACGATGCGCGCGAGTTCGGCGGCGAACTCGGCATCGCCCTTGTCGATGGCCACCGCGAGCGGCTCGAAGAAGGCGGGCTCGCCCACCACCTTGAGCGGATAGCCGGCCTTGATCGCCTCCATGATGGTCGGCAGCGCCGACATGCCGGCATCGAGCCGCACGCCGCAGCCGAGGCGCAGATCGTCGAACACGTTGGTGTCGGTCTCGTAGGTCCGGATCTCCGCCGGCGTCACCAGATACTCGAAGGGCGGCACCCCCTCGGCGTCGATGGTGAGGTTCTTGCGGAGATAAAACTCATAGGTGCATCCGCCGCAGGTGCCGATCACCTTGTCGTTGAGGTCCGCCACCTCGGCGAAGTCGCACGCCTCGTGGGTGACGAAGGAGGCCGGCGTGTAGTAGTAGATGGCGGGGAAGTCCAAAACCCGCGCCCGTTCCTTGGTGGGGGTCATGGAGCCCACCGAAAGATCCCAACGATCACCCCAATTGCCGGCGGTGATGATCTCCCAGGCGGGGGTGACGAACTCCACCGCCACGCCGAGGCGGCGGCCGATCTCGAGGGCGACGTCGATGTCGAATCCCTCGAAGCTGCCGTCGGGTTTCTGCACCGACTGGGGCGGATAGGCGGGATCGGTGGCCACCCGCACCACGCCGCGTTCCTTGATCCGGTCCAACACGGGCCCCGCCGATGCTCCGACGGTCCAGACCAGCGCCACGAGGGCGCCGAGGGCGGCGAACAGTCTCGATGTCATCTGCTTCCCTCCCGTGGTTGGCGGGCCTGCGGGGGCCTTCGCCCGCAGCCGCCGCGCGAAGTCTAGAAAGGCCAGGGGGGCGGCACAAGCGGCAGCCTCGCCGCCCGGACCATCTGCAGTCTGCAGGCATGCTTGACGCGTCTCGCTTTTGCCTTCAGCCTGCAGACGATCGCGATACCGGTTCAGGGAGGGATGACGATGCGGCGATCCGCTTTGGCCTGGGCCTTGGCGTTTGTGGGCGCCGGCGCGCTGTGGGCGGCCCCTGCGGCGGCCGGCGAACATTGCCCGCGGGGCGATCTCGATGTGCGCTTTTGCGACCGCGACGGGGATCTCGTCGCCGATATCCCCGACAATCCGGACGAGTGGGTGGATCCCGACACCCTCATTTTCGCCTACACCCCGGTCGAGGATCCCGCCGTCTACCGCGAGGCCTGGTCCGATTTCCTCACCTATCTCGAAGAGAAGACCGGCAAGCGGGTGGTTTTCTTCCCGGTCGATTCCAACGCGGCCCAGATCGAAGCCATGCGCTCGGGCCGGCTCCACATCGCCGGCTTCAACACCGGCTCGGTGCCGCTTGCGGTGGCCTGCGCCGGCTTCCGTCCCTTCACCATCATGGCCAGCGAGGACGGCTCCTACGGCTACGAGATGGAGATCATCACCTATCCCGGCTCCGGCATCGAAAAGGTCGAGGACATCAAGGGCCGTACCCTCGCCTTCACCTCGCCGACCTCCAACTCCGGCTTCAAGGCGCCTTCGGCGATCCTCAAGGCCGATTTCGGGCTCGTGCCGGACCGCGACTTCAAGGCGGTGTTCTCCGGCAAGCATGACAACTCCATCCTCGGCGTCGCCAACAAGGACTACGACGCCGCCTCCATCGCCAACTCGGTGAAGGAGCGCATGATCAAGCGCGGGGTGGTGCGCGAGGACCAGCTGGTGGTGCTCTACCGCTCCCAGACCTTCCCCACCACCGCCTATGGGGTGGTCTACAACCTCAAGCCGGAACTGCAGGAACAGATCATCGACGCCTTCTTCAGCTTCGAGTGGGAGGGCACCTCCCTCGAGGAGGAGTTCTCCAAGTCCGGCGAGGCCCAGTTCATCCCCATCACCTTCAAGGAGCACTGGGCGGTGATCCGCAAGATCGATAAGGCCAACAACGTCCGCTACACCTGCAAGTGAGGGACGTGCCGGCCGGCCGCCGCGGCGGCCGGCCGGCGTGCGGATGATGCTCGAAGTCACAGGTCTCACCAAACGCTATCCGACCGGCGATCTCGCCCTCAAAGGCGTGGATCTGACCGTCGCCGCGGGCGAGGTGATCGCGCTGATCGGCCCCTCGGGGGCCGGCAAGAGCACCTTCATCCGCTGCATCAACCGGCTGGTCGAGCCCACCTCGGGCCGGGTGCGATTGAACGGCGAGGACATCACCCGGCTCAAGGGCCGGGCGCTGAGGCGGGCGCGGCGGCGGATGGGCATGATCTTCCAGGAATATGCGCTGGTCGAGCGGCTTACGGTGATGGAGAACGTGCTCTCCGGAAGGCTCGGCTACGTCGGCTTCTGGCGTTCCTGGTGGCGGCGCTTTCCGCCCGAGGATGTGGCCAAGGCCTATGATCTGCTGGGCCGCGTGGGACTCGCGGAGTTCTACGACAAGCGCGCCGACGAGCTCTCGGGCGGCCAGCGCCAGCGGGTGGGCATCGCCCGGGCGCTGGTGCAGGACCCGGAGTTGCTGCTCGTGGACGAGCCCACCGCCAGCCTCGATCCCAAGACCTCGCGCCAGATCATGCGCCTGATTTGCGAGCTCTGCCGCGAACGGCAGCTTGCGGCCATCATCAACATCCACGATGTGGTGCTGGCGCAGATGTTCGTGGCCCGCATCGTCGGACTGCGCGACGGCGAGGTGGTCTACGACGGCCGGCCGGAGGGGCTCACCCCGGAGGTGCTGACCCGCATCTACGGCGAGGAGGATTGGACCGCGGCGGCCCCGAGCGCCCGCGCCCAGGCCCGCGGCGGGCCCGAGACCGACGAGGAGCGGCTCGAGGGGCTGGTATGAGCAGTTCCGCCGCCGCCTTCGACGCGCGCCGCTGGCGGCCGCCGCCTCTTGTCCGTTCGGCGCGCCTGCGCTGGCTGATCGGCCTCGGCTTCGCCCTCTATCTGGCGGTCGCCCTCGGCACGCTGGAGATCAACTGGCTTCGGGTGTGGGAGGGACTCGATCGCGGCTGGGCCTTCATCCTCGCCTTCAGCGAGCCGGACTTCCTCACCCGCTGGCGCGACATCCGCCAGGGGCTGCTCGAGAGCCTGACGATGACGGTGGTCTCCACCGTGGTGGGCATCGCCCTCTCGGTGCCGGTGGCGCTCGGCGCCGCCCGCAACCTCGCGCCCTTGCCGGTCTACCTGTTGTGCCGCGGCCTGATCGCCCTCTCGCGCAGCTTCCAGGAGGTGATCATCGCCATTTTCTTCGTCGCCATGTTCGGCTTCGGCCCGCTCGCCGGGGTGCTCACCCTCTCCTTCGCCACCATCGGCTTCCTCGCCAAGCTCTTGGCCGAGGACATCGAGGACATCGAGCGCGACCAGGCGGAAGCGGTGCGGGCCACCGGGGCGAGCTGGCCGCAGTGGCTGGTCTACGGCATCCAGCCGCAGGTGATGCCGCGCCTGATCGGCCTCTCCCTGTATCGTTTCGACATCAACTTCCGCGAGAGCGCGGTGGTCGGCATCGTCGGCGCCGGCGGCATCGGCGCCACCCTGAACACCGCCTTCGACCGCTACGAATACGACACCGCGGCGGCGATCCTGATCCTCATCATCGGCATCGTCATGGCCGCCGAGTACACCTCCAGCCTCATCCGCGCACGGATCCAGTAGCCATGCCGCTCTCCCGCCAGGGCGATCGTCTCATCTGGCGCCGGCGCACCCCCGCCAAGGACTTCGCGGTATGGGCCGGCTGGCTGTTCGGCACCGCGCTGTTCGTGGTCTCCTGGCAGGTGATCGCGGAGGCCACCATCTGGTTCTTCGTCACCGATTCGCCGCGGGTGGCGGCGGACATCGCAAGCCGCATGGTGCCCCCCGACTGGGCGTCGCTGCCGCGGCTGCTCCGGCCGCTTTGGGACACCATCAACATCGCCACCCTGGGCACCCTGCTCGCGATTGTGCTGGCGGTGCCGGTGGCCTTCCTCGCCGCCCGCAACACCACCCCGAGCGCGCTCCTGCTCCGGCCGCTCGCGCTGTTGATCATCGTCTCCTCGCGCTCGATCAACTCCCTCATCTGGGCGCTGCTTTTGGTCGCCATCGCCGGCCCCGGCGTGTTCGCCGGTATTATCGCCATCGCGCTGCGCTCGATCGGCTTCATCGCCAAGCTGTTGTACGAGGCCATCGAGGAAATCGAACCCACCCAGGTGGAGGCGATCCGCGCCACCGGGGCGAGCGAGGGGCAGATCATCACCTACGCCATCGTGCCCCAGATCCTGCCCGCCTTCGCCGGCATCTCGGTGTTCCGCTGGGACATCAACATCCGCGAATCCACCGTCCTCGGCCTCGTCGGCGCGGGCGGCATCGGGCTCGAGCTGCAGGCCGCCCTCAACGTGCTGGCCTGGCCGCGGGTGACGGTGATCCTGCTGCTCATCCTGGCCACCGTGCTGGTCTCGGAGTGGGTGAGCGCCCGCATCCGCCACGCCATCATCTAGACGCGCCGCATCGCTGCCGCCCGCCGGCGCGCGGAGCGTTCCCCGAGCGGAAACAGGGCCAGCGCCAGGGCGAACTGCCTCCCGCCGGCGGGGAGCGTTCCTGGCCGCGCGGAAGTCGTGCGTTGTGGGAACAGCTGCCGACCGTCCGCGCGCGAAGCGTTGC
>JALSGW010000417.1 GCA_026982585.1 Alphaproteobacteria bacterium
GGGCGTGAAGCTGCGCATGCCGGCCGCCGACACCTGGCAGTTCCTCGGCCGCTGTCTCGGCGCCAACCCCACGCCGCTCGCCTTCAACGAGGTCTATCTGGCCCTCAAGACCGGCACCATCGACGGTCAGGACAATCCGCTCCCCACCGACCAGAAGGCGAAGTTCTACGAGGTGACCGAGCAGATCGTGCTCACCGGTCACCTGGTGGATGCGGTGTTCCTGGCGATTTCCGGAAAGACCTGGGCGAAGCTCAACGAGGAGCAGCGTGAGGTCTTCCGCGAGGCGGCCAAGGCTGCGGCCTTCTTCAACAACAACAACCGTATTCGCGACGAGAAGAAGCTCGTCGAGTTCTTCCGCAAGGAGGGTCTGGTGATCACCGAGCCGGATCGGGAGGCCTTCCGCAAGCAGGTCCAGGAGTGTTATCTGAACAGCCCCTACGCCGCCGACTGGCCGGAGGGGCTGCTCGAGCGCATCAACGCCATCCGCTGATGTGCGGGCGGAGATGGCGGCGCGCCTGTTCGGCATCCTGAAGCGGGGCGCCGAGGCGGTCGGCGCCCTGCTCTTCCTGCTGATGTTCCTCGCCTTCCTGCTCCAGGTGGGCAGCCGCTACCTGCTCGATTCGCCGCTCGGTTGGACCCTTGAGGCGTCGCTCGCCGCCTATTTGTGGTTCGTGTTCTGGGCCTCGGCGCTCATGCTCAGGGAGCAGGACCAGGTGCGCTTCGATCTCCTGTTGCGGGCCCTGCCGGCGCGGGGGCGCCGCTGGCTCGAGATGCTCGCCGCCGCCGCCACCCTCGCGCTCTTCGGCGTCGCCCTGTGGCCCACCGCCGACTGGATCGGCTTCATGCGCATCGACCGCACCTGGACCCTCGGCATCCGCTTCGACCTGTTGTTCTCCGTCTATCTGCTGTTCATGGCGGCGGTGCTCCTGCGTTCGGCGGGCGCGCTCGTCTCGCACCTGATACGCCGGCCGGGGAACGACGAGCGCTGATGTCCGCGGCCTTTGGGCTCCTGGTCCTGGCCTTTCTTCTCTTCGGCGCCCTCGGCATGCCGGTCGGGCTGGCCATGATCAACGCCGGCAT
>JALSGW010000418.1 GCA_026982585.1 Alphaproteobacteria bacterium
GCTCGCGGTGGGCCGGGGGCGCGCCCTTCTGACCCTCCTCTACGAGGCCCGCTTCGCCCTCCTCACCGTGGCGCTGGCCGGATTCGGCCGCGCCATCGCCGAGGTCGGCGCGGTGATGATGGTGGGCGGCAACATCCGCCACGTCACCCGGGTGATGACCACCGCCATCGCCCTCGAGACCGCCAAGGGCGAGATCGCCCTCGCCCTCGGCCTCGGCGTGATCCTGCTCGCGCTGGCGCTGGCGGTGAACGCCCTCGTGCATCTGAGCGCCCGTCTCGCCGGCCGGGATGCGGCCCATGTCGCCCCGTGATGCGGAGTGGGCGGTGGCGGTGGAGGGGCTGCGGGTGGTGCTCGGCGGCCGCACGGTGCTCGATATCCCCCAGCTCAGCTTCGCGGCCCGCGGCATCACCGTGGTGTTGGGTCCCAACGGCGCCGGCAAGACGGTGCTGCTGCACGGGTTGAAGGGGCTGCTTGCGCCCCATGCCGGACGGGTGCGCATCGCCTGCCCGCGCGGGGTGCGGGATGTGGCGCTGGTCTTCCAGCGTCCGGTGCTGCTGAGGCGCAGCGTGCGCGCCAATCTGGCCTATGTGCTGCGCCGCGTCGGGATCCCTCGGGGCGAACTCGCGCGCCATATCGAGAGCCTGCTCGGCCGCTGCGATCTCGATGCGCTCGCCGACCGTCCGGCCCGGCGTCTTTCCGGGGGCGAGCAGCAGCGGCTCGCCCTGGCCATGGCGCTGGCCCAGCGACCGCGACTGTTGTTGTTGGACGAGCCCACAGCGAGCCTCGATCCCGCCGCCAGCGCCCAGGTGGAAGCCCTGATCCGCGAGGCCGCGCGGCAGGGCACCGGGGTGGTGCTGGTCACCCACGACGTCGCCCAGGCGCGCCGGCTCGCCCAGCAGGTGGTGTTCCTCCACCAGGGCCGGGTGGCGGAGGAGGCGCCGGCTGCCGAGTTCTTCGCCGCGCCCAAAAGTCCGGCCGCACGCGCGTACCTAGAAGGGGAGTTGCCGCTATGAACGCTTTCGCCGCCGTGCTTGTGGCGCTGACGTTCGCCCTCGCCTCGCCGCTTGCGGCGGGGGAGAACTTCTTCGTGCTGCAGAGCACCACCTCGACCCAGAACTCCGGCCTGTTCGCTTTCCTGTTGCCCAAATTCACCGCCGCGACGGGGATCGAGGTGCGGGTGGTGGCGGTCGGCACCGGCCAGGCCCTCAACAACGCCCGCAACGGCGACGGGGATGCGGTGCTGGTGCACGCCCGCGAGGACGAGCTCGCCTTCGTGGCCGAAGGCTATGGGGTGTTGCGGTGCGACGTCATGTACAACGACTTCGTGCTGGTCGGCCCCGCGGACGATCCGGCCGGGGTGCGGGAGGCCGGATCCGCGGCCGAGGCCTTCGCCCGCATCGCCGCCAGAAAGGCGCTGTTCCTCTCCCGCGGCGACCGCTCCGGCACCCACCAGAGGGAACGGCAACTGTGGCGGCGTGCCGGCCTGGCGCCCGACCCCACGGCCTCCTGGTACCGGGAGGCCGGGGCCGGCATGGGCGCCACCCTCAACATGGCGGCCGCACTCGACGCCTACACCTTGAGCGACCGCGCCACCTGGATCGCCTTCCGCAACAAGGGCCGGCTCGCGATCCTGTTCGAGGGCGACGAGGCGTTGTTCAACCAGTACGGCATCATGCTGGTCAATCCCGCGCGCCATCCCGGGGTGCGGTTCGCCCAGGCCAAGCGCTTTCGCGACTGGCTGGTGGGGCCGGAGGGTCAGCGTTGGATCGCCGCCTTCCGCGTCGATGGCCAGCAGCTGTTCGTGCCCAATGCCTCCTGTCCGGACGGCTGAACGGGCGGCGGGGCGGTGCGGCCTTCGGGGTGACCTCGGCGTCCGCCTGCTCTATCTATGCGCTGATCGAGCGCCCTGGGGAAGGCTTCCATGGCCGGCAGCGTCAACAAGGTGATCCTGGTGGGCAATCTCGGGCGCGATCCCGAGGTGCGTTACACCCAGGACAACCGCAAGATCGTCCACCTGTCGATCGCCACCAGCGAGCGCTGGCGCGATCGCGCGAGCGGGGATGTGCGCGAGCGGGTGGAGTGGCATCGGGTGGTGATCTTCAACGAGAACCTGGCCGAGATCGCCGAGCGTTATCTCGTCAAGGGTCGGGCCGTGTACATCGAGGGCCAGCTGCAGACCCGGCGCTGGACCGATCAGAACGGTCAGGAGCGCTACACCACCGAAGTGGTGATCCCCCGGTTTCGGGGGGAGCTGGTGTTGTTGGGCGGGCGCGGCGAGAGCGGCGGCGATCCCCTCGCGGACGTCGAGGAGGCCCAGACCCCGGTCCGCGGCCAGGCGGCGCGGGAACAGCCCGCCCGCAGGGAGGCGGCGGACGACCTCGACGACGACATCCCCTTCTAGCCGGCATCGCGCGAGCGGATCGCCGCCACAAGACGGTGAGCTGGCGATCCTTCTCTTGCCGGCCGCGCGGCGGCTATCTATGAGCCGCCGATGTGGACCTCCGCCCCGGGAACGCGATCCGTGTCCGCTCTCCCCTTTCCCGCCATCGATCCGGTGGCCATCGAGATCGGGCCGCTCCAGATCCGCTGGTACGCCCTTGCTTATCTCGCCGGCCTGCTGCTCGGCTGGTGGCTCGCCCGGCGCATCGTGCGCCGCCCCGGCTGGCGGATCACCGCCGAGCAGCTGGACGACCTGCTCTTCTACGCCACCTTGGGCATCATCATCGGCGGCCGCCTCGGCTATGTGATCTTCTACAATCCCGGCTACTATCTCCGCAATCCGGTGGAGATCCTGTTCCTCTGGGAGGGCGGCATGTCCTTCCACGGCGGGCTGGTCGGAGTGCTGGTGGCGGTGTGGTGGTGCGCCCGCAAACATCGTCTCTCCCTTTTCGAAGTGGGCGACGTGGTGGCGGCGGTGGCCCCCATCGGGCTGCTGTTGGGCCGCATCGCCAACTTCATCAACGGCGAGCTGTGGGGCCGTCCCACCGACGTGCCCTGGGCGGTGGTGTTCCCGCATGCCGGTCCCCAGCCGCGGCATCCGAGCCAGCTCTACGAAGCCGCGCTCGAGGGGCTCTTGCTGTTGGTGGTGCTCCAATACCTGGCCCACAGACCGCGCGCCCGCATCGGCGAGGGCACGCTCGCCGGGGTGTTCCTGCTCGGATACGGGCTTGCCCGCATCTTCGTCGAATTCTTCCGCGAGCCGGATCCGCAGCTCGGCTTCCTCTTCGGCGTCATCACCATGGGCCAGCTGCTCTCGATCCCCCTGGTGCTGGCCGGGATCTGGCTGCTCCTGCGGGCCAGACGGCGCCCGCTTGCGGCATGAGCCGGGTGCGCGATCGGCTCGTCGACTGGATCCGCCGTCATGGTCCCATCGACGTGGCGCGGTTCATGGGCCTGTGCGCGGCGCTCCGGGGCGGGTATCTGGAGCGGGGCGCCGGCCCGGGCGCGCAGGGCGACTTCGTCACCGCACCGGAGCTCTCCCAGATCTTCGGCGAGCTCATCGGGCTTTCCTTCGTCGCCCACTGGAAGGCCATGGGCAGCCCCCGGGCGGTGCGGATCGCGGAGCTGGGGCCGGGTCGGGGGACGCTCATGGCCGACCTGTGGCGGGCGCTCGGCACATCCGCAGAGATGCGGGCTGCCGTGCAAAGCGTGGAGCTCGTGGAGCTCAGCCCGGCGCTGCGCGAGCTGCAGGCGGAACGGCTCGCGGCGCTCCCGCTGCGCTTTCGCAGCGCCGTCGAGGAGCTGCCCCAGGACCTGCCGCTGTTCGTGATCGCCAACGAGTTCTTCGATGCGCTCCCAATCCACCAGTATCTGTGGATAGACGGTGCATGGCGCGAGCGAGTCGTGGCCCTGGGTGCGGAGGGTAAGCTGGCCTTCGCGCTCGCCCCCTGGCCGGCGCCGCTGCCGCCGCCTCGAGACCCCTCGGCCGCTCTGGTGCGGGAGCTGTCTCCGGCCCGCGAAGCGCTGGCGGCGGTGCTCGCGGAACGGATCGTCCAAAGCGGCGGACTTGCGCTGGTGATCGATTACGGCGAACCCGAGCTTTCGGGCGATACCCTGCAGGCGGTCTACCGGCATCGGCGGGTCGATCCCCTCGAGCGGCCGGGCGAAGCGGATCTGTCTTCGCTGGTGGACTTCGGCGCCCTGGCCCGGTCCGCCGCCGCCGCCGGGGCCCGGGTCTACGGGCCGCTCGCCCAAGCAACGCTGCTCGAGCGGCTCGGAATCCGCCTGCGGCTCGCCCGGCTGGTCGGCGAAGCCGGTGCGGAGCGGCGGCAAGCCCTGGTGCGCGGGGTGGAGCGGCTGTTGGATCCCCAGGCGATGGGCGAGCGGTTCCAGGCGCTGGCCCTGGTGCCGCCCGGAGCGCCGCCGCCTCCCGGCTTCGCGGCGGAGGAGCGATGGCGCTGAGACCTCTCACAAGCCCCCTGCTCGCGGCACTTCCAGGCGTGCGCCACGGTTTTTTCGGACGCCAGGGCGGGGTCAGCACCGGCGTCTTCGCGAGCCTCAACGTCGGGCTCCGGAGCGGCGATCGGCCGGAGCGGGTGCGGGAAAACCGTCGCCGCATCGCCGCAGCCCTGGGCGTGCCCTTGGCGCGACTCCATCTGGTGCGGCAGGTCCACGGTGCGGAAGTGGCGCTGGTGGAGGCCGGAGGACCGCATCCGGGCGAGGCGGATGCGCTCGTCGCGCTGCGCCCGGGCGATGCGGTGGCGGTGACCACCGCCGACTGCGTGCCGGTGCTGATCGCAGACCCCAAGGGTGCGCGGGTGGCCGCGGTGCACGCCGGCTGGCGGGGCCTGGTTGCGGGGGTGATCGAGCGCACCATCGAGACCCTCGAGCGGCTCGAAAGCCCGCCCGAGCGGCTTTATGCCGCCATCGGCCCGTGTATCGCCCAGGCCCACTATGCGGTCGATGCGGCCTTCGAGGCCGCGTTTCTCTCCCGCGATCCCCGCTTTGAGGCCTGTTTCGCGCGCGCGGACGGGGTGTTGCGCTTCGACCTCGCCGAGGCCGCAGCCCGGGTGCTGCTCTGGTCCGGGCTCTCGCCCTCCCGCATCGACCGGCTTATGGTCGACACCTTCGCATCCGAGGAGATGTTCTTCAGCTACCGCCGCAGCCGGGCGCGCGGCGAGGCGCGGTTCGGGGTCCAGCTCTCGGCCATCCTATTCGCCGATCTGGAGCAGCAGCCCGCGCTTGCGGGCGCTTTGGAAGAGCCAGGCGAAGACGAGGCCCGCCACCGCCAGCCACAGGGCGTCGAGGAGGAAGGCGGCGGCGAGCATTGAAAGCTCGAGCCGCCCCTCTATGAGCAGCAGGCGCATGCCTTCGAACACATAGCTCGGCGGCAGGAGGGCGGCCGCCTGCTGCAATGCCGCAGGCAGCACCTCCACCGGATAATAGACGGCGGCCACCGGCTGGATCAGGAACACCAGCGCCCAGGCGAGCCCCTCCGCCCCGAGCCCGAGCCGCAGCACGAGCGCCGCCACCACCAGCCCGAGCGCCCAGCCGAACAGCAGGTTGGCGGCGAAAAAGACCACCAGCATCGGCCCCAGGGTGAGGGCGATGTTGAAGGCGTGGATGGGAACCGCCAGGGTGGCGGCGCCGCCGATCGCGATCAGGGTGCGCACCAGGCTCATGGCGTAAAGGGAGAGCACCAGCTCGTGCGGCCTGAGCGGGCTCGCGAACAGATGGGCGAGGTTGCGCGCCCACATCTCCTCCATGAAGGACAGCGAGACCCCGAGCTGGCTGCGGAAGAAGGTGTCCCACAACAGCACCGCGGAAAGAAACAGGCCGCTCGCCCGGGCGAGGGCGGAGTTCGCCTCCATGAGATAGAGGGTGATGAACCCCCACAGCACCACCTGCACCGTCGGCCAGTAGACCAGCTCCAGCACCCGCGGCCAGGAGCTCGTCAGCAGATAGACGTGGCGCAGGAACATGGCGGCGAAGCGGCGGCCGAAGCCGCCGCCCCGACCGCCCCCCGCATCGCCTGCGCGTCCTCTTCGGCTCATGGACCGTCCGCTCGAGCCATGGCGAGGAACACCTCCTCGAGACTGCGCCGGCCGTGGCGGGCGAGCAGCTCTTCGGGCCTGCCCCGATCCCACAGGCGGCCCCGGCGCAGCAGCAGCACCTGATCGGCCATGCGTTCCACCTCCTGCATGTTGTGGGAGGCGAGCAGCAGCGCCGCCCGCTCGCTTCGGGCGTAGCGCACAAGCCATCCCCGCACCCAATGCGCGGTCTCCGGATCCAGGGAGGCGGTGGGCTCGTCCAGCACCAGAAGCTGCGGGCGGTTGATCAAGGCCTTGGCCAGCGCCACGCGGCTCTTCTGGCCCGCGGACAGCCTGCCGGTGGGCCGGTCCAGGAGCTCCTCGATGCCGAGCTCGCGGCACAGCGCGACCACCCGCTCGCGGGGCCGCGGCACCCCGTAGAGCCCGGCATAGACCCGAAGGTTCTGGCGCACCGTGAGCCGCGCGGGCAGGTCCACATAGGGGCTCGAGAAATTGACCCGGTGGAGCGCCCGATAGCGCTCGCGCGGCAGCTCGTGACCGAACAGCGTGATCCGGCCCTCGCTCGGCTCCACCAGTCCGAGGATCATCGCGAGGGTGGTGGTCTTGCCGGCGCCGTTCGCCCCGAGCAGGGCCACGATCTGCCCGCGCCCGATGGCGAAGCTGAGCCCGCGCACCGCCCAGCTCGCCCCGAAGCGCTTGCCGAGCGCCTCCACCCGCAACACCCAGGACTCGCGCTCACAACAGGCCGCGTTCACGATAGTACCGCTCGGCGCCGGGATGGAGGGGCACGCTGATCGCACGCAGGGCGCGCTCGAGGCGGATCTCCCGCCCCTTCGGGTGTCCGGCATCCAGCACGCCGCGTGCCCGCGGATCCCACAGCGCCCGGGTGATCGCATAGACCAGCTCGGCATCGAGATCCGCCCTAACCAACCACAGGGCGCCGACGCCGATGGTGGGAATCCGCGGCTGGCCCGGATACACACCGGCGGGGATGACGGAGTGGACGAGAAAGGGCATGCGGGCCACCAACCGGTCCACCCCGGGGCCGAACACGGCCACCAGCCGCGCTCCGAGCGCCAAGGTCGCCTCGCTCACCGAGGCGGCGGGATAACCGGCCATGAGGAAAAAACCGTCGAGCTCCCCCCGCCGCAACAGATCGAGGGCTTCTGCGGCCTTGACGTAGACCGCGCGCACCGCGCTCTCCAAAAGCCCGATGCTCCCAAGCAAGAGCCGCACGTTCCACAGGGTGCCGGATCCCTCCTCGTCCAGCGACAACCGCTTGCCGCGGATCTGGGCCAGGGTGACGATCCCCGACCCCGGCGCCACCACCAGGTGCAGGCTCTCGTCATAGAGCCGGGCCAGCGCCCGAAAACCCCGCAGCGGCCTCCCGGCGAACGGCCCCTCGCCGTGGAAGGCGAAATAGGCCACGTCGGCCTGGGCCAGCGCGCTCTCGAGCCGCCCGGCGGCGAGGGCCTCGATATTCGCGATCGAACCCTGGGAGGTGCGGACCACCGCCGCCAGACCGGGAACACCGCACGGGGCGTCGCCGAGGCACCCGTCGCCGCCGTGCAGCCCGCTGATCACCGCCGCAAGCAGCCGGCCGACCGGGTAGTAGGTGCCGCCGATGCCGCCGGTGCCGATGCGAAAGAGCCGCTCCGGAGCATCGCCCGCGGTGGCGGACAGCGCCAGCGCCGACAGGCCGGCAAGCAGCCCGCGCCGATCCACCGTGACGCTCGCCCCGATGCCCGCCGCACCCTCCGCCGCGGCCGCCGGGCCGGCATC
>JALSGW010000419.1 GCA_026982585.1 Alphaproteobacteria bacterium
GCTGCCGGAACGGCGGCAGGCGGTAGGTGCCGACCGCGATGCCGGCGAGAAAGACGAGCGCGGCCGCACCCAACGCGAACAGGATGGAGGCAAGCGGCAGCCTGCGAACCATGACCACCCTCCCTGGGATGCACGCCGGTTGTTGTGGCGGAACGCGGGCGCTCCGGTCAAACCCGCGCGCGCGGGCGCCATCCTCCCGTGCGCCTTCAGGCGAAGGTGATCAACACCTGGTCGGCGTTGACGGTGGTCCTGGGCGCCACCCGCACCTCCTCCACCACCCCGTCCTGTTCGGCCCGCAGCACGTTCTCCATCTTCATCGCCTCGAGCACCACGAGCGGCTGTCCGGCCTTGACCGGATCGCCCGGCGCCACGGTCACCTGCAACACCACCCCCGGCATGGGTGCGGTCAGATGGCGACTGCGCCGGGGCGGCTCGCGGGCCGGCATGCGGGCGGCGAAGGCGGCGGCGCGGCGCGAGCGCACCAGGGCCTCGAGCTCGGCGCCGCCATGCCGCAGCAGGAACCCCTCGGGGACGGGATCGACCTGGAAATGGAACACCTCCCGCTCGCTGCGGACGCTCGCCAGCAGCGATCCGGGCCGCCACGCGAGGGATATGGCGAGCGCCGCGCCCTCCACCTCGACGGCGGCCGGCTCGCCGTCCTCCCGGATGACGATCGGAAAGCGTTCGCCCGCGAGATCCACCACCCACTCCCGCTCCGGCTCCAGCTTGAGGCCGGGAATCCGGCCCGAGATGGCGAGCTCGCGCCGGGCGAGACGGTAGCGCATGAGCGCCGCACAGGCGGCGAGCTCGAGGCGCCGGCGCGGGGCGAGCTCCGCCCCTTGAAAGCGCTCCCCGAACACGGCGGGGATGAAGTCGGTGGCGAGATCGCCGGCCTTGAAGCGGGGATGTCCGACCACCGCGCGCAGGAAGGAGACGTTGTGGCCGGGGCCGCGGATGACGTAGCGGTCGAGCGCATCCGCCAGCCGCGCCACCGCCTCGCCGCGGTCCCGGCCGTGGGCGATCAGCTTGGCGATCATGGGATCGTAATGGATCGGGATCTCGTCGCCTTCCACCACGCCCGAATCGACCCGCAGCCCCTCGCCCTCGGGCTCCCGGTAGCGCACCAACCGTCCGCTCGCGGGAAGAAAGCCGCGCGCCGGATCCTCGGCATAGATGCGCGCCTCCACCGCCCATCCGCAAAGCCGCACCTCCTCCTGGCGCAGGCCGAGCGGCTCGCCGGCGGCGATGCGGATCATGTCCCAGACGAGGTCGCGGCCGGTGACCAGCTCGGTGACCGGATGCTCCACCTGGAGCCGGGTGTTCATCTCCAGAAAGTAGAAGTTGCGCTCGGAATCGACGATGAATTCCACCGTGCCGGCCGAGCGGTAGCCGACGGCCCGGGCGAGCGCCACCGCCTGTTCGCCCATGGCGGCGCGGGTCTTGGCATCGAGAAAGGGGGAGGGGGCCTCCTCGATCACCTTCTGGTGGCGGCGCTGGATCGAGCATTCGCGCTCGCCGAGATGGACCACGGTGCCGTGGGAGTCGGCCAGGATCTGGATCTCGATGTGCCGCGGCCGGTCGATGAAGCGCTCGAGGAACAGGCGGCCGTCGCCGAAGGCGCTTTCCGCCTCGGAGCGGGCCCGCGCGAACCCTTCGCGGAGCTCCGCCGCATCCCGCGCAACCCGCATGCCCTTGCCGCCGCCGCCTGCCGCCGCCTTGATCATGACCGGATAGCCGATGGTCTCCGCGGCGAGGAGGGCCGCCTCCAGCTCCTCGAGCGGTTCCTCGACGCCGGGCACCGTGGACACCCCCGCCTCCCGGGCGATGCGCTTGCTCACGAGCTTGTCCCCCATCGCCCGCACCGCCGCCGCGGGGGGGCCGATGAAGACGATTCCGGCCGCCTCGAGCGCCTCGACGAACTCCGGGTTCTCGGAGAGAAAACCGTAGCCCGGATGCACCGCCTCGGCGCCGGTGCTGCGACAGGCGGCGAGGATGCGGTCGATGGCGAGATAGCTCTCCCGCGCAGGGGGCGGTCCGATGCACACCGCCTCATCCGCCAGCGCCACATGGCGCGCGGCCCGATCCGCCTCCGCATACACCGCCACCGTGCGGATGCCGTGGGCGCGGCAGGTGCGGATGATGCGGCAGGCGATCTCGCCGCGATTGGCAATCAGGATCTTTCCGAACATCAGCGTCCCTAGCCTCGGCTCGCCGCTCCCCTAGCAGCTCGACACAAGCCCCGCCAGACCCGGCCGGTTTGGGAATGTTGGGGCTTGACCTTACTGGAACTGGAAGGTCCATCTGGGGGATCGATCCCGAGACGGCGTCGTCGTCCGGCAACCACGCAACCAGGGGAGCATTCGCCGTGGCAACGGTACTCGAGCGGACCCCGACCCAGACGCGCAGCCAGGTGAGTCTGCGCGTGGAGGGCATGAGTTGCGCCTCCTGCGCCGCGCGCATCGAGCGCGCCGTGGCGCGGCTTCCGGAGGTGGAGAAGGCATCCGTGAACTTCGCGCTCCAGCGCGCGGATGTGGAGCTCAAGGACGCGGCCGGCCTGGCCGAGGTGGTGCGGGCGGTGCGTGATACCGGCTATGATGTGGCCCTCGAACGGCGCACCCTGGTGATCCGGGGCATGAGCTGCGCCGCCTGCGTGCGCCGCATCGAACAGGCGCTGTTGGCCGTGCCCGGGGTGGTGGAGGCGAGCGTCAACCTGGCCCTCGGCCGCGCCGAGGTGGCCTGGGCCAAGGGGGCGGTGGAGGAGGCGGAGCTGCTCCGGGCGGTGGAGCGGGCCGGCTACGAGGCCTCGTTCGCCGAGGAGGGGCGCCGTCCGGAAGAGGAGCCGAAGCCCAGCTGGCAGGCCTGGATCCTCCCGGCCTCCATCCTCCTGAGCCTGCCGTTGCTCGCCCAGATGATCGCGCGTTTCTTCGAGGGCGGATTCGAACTCCCGCCGTGGGTGGAGCTGGTGCTCGCCACCCCGGTCCAGTTCATCGCCGGCTGGCGGTTCTACCGGGGTGCGTACAAGGCGCTCAAGGGCGGCGGCGCCAACATGGACGTGCTCATCGCCCTCGGCACCACCGCCGCCTACTTCTACAGCATCGTCCTCATGATCCAGCTCGGCGAGGCGGCCGCGGGCGAGCTCTACTTCGAGGCCGCCGCCATCATCATCACCGCCACCCTGATCGGCCGCTGGCTCGAGGAACGCGCCAAGAAGAGCGCGGCGGAGGCCATCCGCAAGCTCATGGAGCTGCGCCCCGAGCGCGCCCGGGTGCTGCGCGACGGCCGCGAGGTGGAGGTCTCGATCGCCGAGGTGCGGGTCGGCGACGTGGTGCTGGTGCGCCCCGGCGAGCGGGTGCCGGTGGACGGCGAGATCGTGGAAGGGGCGAGCGAGTTCGACGAATCCCTGGTCACCGGCGAGAGCGTGCCGGTGGCGAAGGGGGAGGGCGAGGCGGTGATCGCCGGCTCCCTGAACGGCACCGCGCTCGTCAAGCTGCGCGCGACCCGGGTCGGCGAAGACACCACCCTCGCCAAGATCGCCCGCCTCGTCGAGCAGGCCCAGGCCGGCAAGGCGCCGATCCAGCGGCTGGTGGACCGCATCTCCGGTATTTTCGTGCCGGTGGTGGTGGCGATCGCCGTCCTCAGCTTCCTCGCCTGGTGGCTGATCGGCGGCGACTTCGAGATGGCCTTCGTGGCCGCGGTATCGGTGCTGGTGATCGCCTGCCCCTGCGCGCTCGGCCTCGCCACCCCGACCGCCCTCGTGGCCGGGACCGGATCGGCGGCCCGTGCCGGCATCCTGATCCGCGACATCGAGACCCTCGAGCGGGCCCATGCGGTGGACGTGGTGGTGTTCGACAAGACCGGCACGCTCACCGCCGGCAAGCCGGCGCTGCTCGACATCGTCCCCCACGAGGTGGAGGAGGGAGAGCTGCTCGCGCTGGCGGCCCGCGCCCAGGCCGGCAGCGAACACCCGCTCGGGCGTGCGATCGTCGAGGCGGCGCGCGAGCGCGGCATCGAGCCCGAGGCGCCGGAGGAGTTCCAGGCGGTGCCCGGCGAGGGGCTCATCGCCCGCATCGACGGCCTGCCGCTGCGCATCGGTCGGCGCGACTTCGTGCTCGAGGGCGCCGCGGTGCCGTCCTCCTTCGATGCGCGCGCGCAGGAGCTCGAAGGCGAGGGGAGGACGGTGGTGTGGGTGCGCCACGGCGATCGTTTCCTGGGGCTGCTCGCCCTCGCCGACGAGCTCCGCGAGGATTCCGCCGAGGCGGTGGCGCGGCTCAAGGCGCGCGGCATCCAGGTGGCCATGCTGAGCGGCGACAACCGGCGCACCGCCGAGCGCATCGCCGGCCGCGTCGGTATCGACCGGGTGCTGGCGCCGGTGCGCCCGGAGGACAAGACCCGGGAGGTGCAGAAGCTGCAGGCCGAGGGCCGGGTGGTGGCGATGGTCGGCGACGGCATCAACGACGCCCCCGCGCTCGCCGCAGCGGACGTCGGCATCGCCATGGGCGGCGGCGCCGATGTGGCGCTCGAGACCGCCGGCATCACCCTCATGCGCCCGAGGCCGGTGCTGGTGCCGGGATCCCTCGAGATCGCCCGCATCACCCGGCGCAAGATCTGGCAGAACCTGTTCTGGGCGTTCATCTACAATCTGACCGGCATCCCGCTCGCCGCCTTCGGCATGCTCAACCCGGCGCTCGCGGGAGCCGCCATGGCCCTCAGCAGCGTGAGTGTGGTGACCAACTCGCTTCTGTTGCGCTCGTGGACACCCCGGATCTGAGGAGAGGAGCCATGAACATCGGAGAGGCCGCATCCCGTTCCGGACTGCCGGCGAAGACCCTGCGGTACTACGAGGAGATCGGCCTCGTGGTGCCGAGCGGTCGCCGCCACAACGGCTATCGCGACTACAGCGAGCGCGACGTGCAGCTGTTGCGCTTCGTGCAGCGGGCCCGCTCGCTGGGCTTCTCGGTCAAGGAGTGCCGCGAACTCCTCGACCTCTACCTCGACCGCGACCGGACCAGCGCCGAGGTCAAGCGCATCGCGCTTGCCCGCATCCGCGAGATCGAGCGCAAGATGCGGGAACTCGAGAGCATGCGGGCGGCCCTGCAGGAGCTCGCCGACCGCTGCCACGGCGACGACCGGCCGGACTGCCCGATCCTCGAGGATCTGGCCCGGGAGGAGCCGCGCCTCGCGGAGGTCGCCTGACCCCCGCACTCCCGTCCCCGCTCGGGCTTGGACATCTCGGACCTGCTGTGGGCGGCGCCGGGGGCGGGAGGAAGGAGCGGCTTGCTCCCATCGATGCGGGCGCGGAGCTTGGGCTCCGCGCCCCTTTTTTTGCGGGGCCGCGCGGAGCGGGCATGCGGCGCCGCGACCAATCCCGACCTCCTGGAGCGGGCCACAGGACATGGGGCCGCCGCCGGAGCCGGATGGGATGCAAGGGACCGGTTGCGCCGTGCCCGCAGGCACGGCCCGGCCTTGCCTCCGCTCCTAGTTCGGCAGGATGCGCGGCTTGTCCCCGCTCTCGCCGGCCGTGGGAGGCTTGAGCGGCAGCGCCTCCCCGGCGGAGGTCTCGCCGCTCTCCTCCGCGGCGAGCGGCTGCGGCTGACGCGCGAGCGCCCGCACCAGCACCTCGTCCACGAAGGCGACCGGGCGGATGTCCAGCTGCCTGCGCACGTTCTCGGGGATTTCGGCGAGGTCCTTCTCGTTGTCCTTGGGAATGAGGACGGTGCGGATGCCGCCCCGAAGTGCGGCGAGCAGCTTCTCCTTGAGGCCGCCGATCGCGAGCACCCGTCCCCTGAGCGTGATCTCGCCGGTCATGGCCACCGTGGCCCGCACCGGAATGCGGGTGAGGGTGGAGACCATGGCCACGATCATGGCGATACCGGCCGACGGTCCGTCCTTGGGGATCGCCCCTTCCGGCACGTGGAGATGGATGTCGATGCTCTCGAAGAGGGCGGGATCGATGCCCAACTCCCGCGCCCGGGCGCGTACCCAGGAACGGGCGGCCTGGGCGGATTCCTGCATCACATCGCCGAGCTTGCCGGTAATCGTGAGCCGGCCCTTGCCGGGCACCACCACCGCCTCCACCGACAGCAGCTCGCCGCCCACCTCGGTCCAGGCGAGGCCGGTGGCGACCCCGACCAGATCCTCGCGCTCCGCCTCGCCGAAACGGTATTTGCGTACCCCGGCGTAGGCCTCGAGGTTGCGCCGGGTGATGTGCACCCGCCGCCGTTCGCCGGCCACGATCTGTTTCACCGCCTTGCGGGCGAGATTGGCGATCTCGCGCTCGAGATTGCGCACCCCGGCCTCACGGGTGTAGTAGCGGATGAGGTCCACGAGCGCCTCGTCCGAGATCCGCCATTCCTCCTCTTTGAGCCCGTGGGCCTCGCGCTGCTTGGGGATCAGGTGCCGCTTGGCGATCTGGATCTTCTCCTCCTCGGTATAGCCGGGGATGCGGATGATCTCCATGCGATCCATGAGCGGCGGCGGCATGCGCAGGGTGTTGGCGGTGCAGACGAACATCACGTCGGAGAGGTCGTAGTCCACCTCGAGATAATGGTCGTTGAAGTGGGCGTTCTGCTCCGGATCGAGCACCTCCAGCAGCGCCGATGAGGGATCGCCGCGAAAATCGGTGCCGAGCTTGTCGATCTCGTCCAGCATGAACAGCGGATTGCTGGACTTCGCCTTTTTCATGTTCTGGATGATCTTGCCCGGCATCGAGCCGATGTAGGTCCGCCGGTGGCCGCGGATCTCCGCCTCGTCGCGGATACCGCCCAGGGACACCCGCACGAAGTTGCGGCCGGTGGCGCGGGCGAGGGACCGGCCGAGGCTGGTCTTGCCGACCCCGGGCGGTCCGACCAGGCACAGGATGGGGCCCTTGACCTTGTCCACCCGCTGCTGCACGGCGAGATACTCGATGATCCGCTCCTTGACCTTCTCGAGCCCGTAGTGGTCGGCGTCGAGGATCTCCCGCGCCCGCTTGATGTCCTTCTTGATCTTGGTGCGCTTCTTCCAGGGCAGCGACAGCAGCCAGTCCAGGTAGTTGCGCACCACCGTGGCCTCGGCCGACATCGGGCTCATGCCGCGCAGCTTCTTGAGCTCGGCCTGGGCCTTCTCGCGCGCTTCTTTGGAGAGACGGGTCTTCTTGATGCGCTCCTCGAGCTCCGAGAGCTCGTCCTTGCCGTCCTCGAGCTCGCCGAGCTCCTTCTGGATCGCCTTCATCTGTTCGTTGAGGTAGTACTCGCGCTGGGTCTTCTCCATCTGCCGCTTGACGCGGCTGCGGATGCGCTTTTCCACCTGCAGGACCGAGATCTCGCCCTGCATGAAGGCGTAGAGTTTCTCGAGCCGCTCGCCGACCTGGGTGGTCTCGAGCAGCTCCTGTTTCTCGTGGATCTTGATGCCGAGATGCGCGGCCACGGTGTCGGCGAGCTTGGACGGGTCGTCGATCTGGGAGACCGTGACCAGCACCTCGGGGGGGACCTTTTTGTTGAGCTTCACATACTCTTCGAACTGGCCCACCACCGCCCGCGCCAGCGCCTCCGCCTCGCGGTGGTCGCGCACCGTCTCCTGCAGCAGCTCGGCCTCCACCTGGAAGAAGCGGGGGTTGTCGGCGAAGCGCAGGATGCGGGCGCGGCGTCCCCCTTCCACCAGCACCTTGACGGTGCCGTCCGGGAGCTTGAGGAGCTGCAGCACGCTCGAGATGGTGCCGACGGGATACAGATCGCCCGGCCCGGGCTCGTCCTGGCTCGCGTTCTTCTGGGCCACGAGC
>JALSGW010000420.1 GCA_026982585.1 Alphaproteobacteria bacterium
ATTGCTGGGTTGGTTGCGGCGGATGGACTTGGCCACCCGCTTTGCCGGGTGTTTCTGCGATCAGGCGGCCTTGGCCAGCACCTCCTCGAGCCTGCGGGTGGCTTCCGCCTCGTCCACCTTCTCGATCGCCGCCACCTCGCGCGCCAGGCGCTCGAGCGCGGAACGGTACATCACCCGCTCGCTGTAGGACTGTTCGGAATCGTCCTTGCGGTAGAGCTCGCGCACCACCTGGGCGATGGCCACCGGGTCGCCGGAGTTGATCTTGGCTTCGTATTCCTGCGCCCGCCGGCTCCACATGACGTTGCGCCTGGGGCGGATGCGCGAGCGGAGGGTTTCGAGTGCGGATTGAATCTTTTCCCGTGAACTCAGCTTGCGCATGCCGGAGCGGGGTGCCTTGTCCACCGGCACCCTGAGGGTCAACCGTTCGTTCTCGAAACGCACCACGTACATCTCGAGTTCCATACCGGCGATGACGTCGCGCTCGACGCCCACCACCCGGCCGACGCCGTGGGAGGGGTAGACGACGTAATCGCCAGGATGGAAGGTGAGTCGGTTGGACATGTTCTTATTCTCCGCGTCCGCTGTCTGAGGCCTTCCTCCGCGTGCTCCCGCGGGCCTGCGGGGGTGTCGGCACAGACGAACACACGCCGGTCCCCTTTCGAGACCCGCCCGCCATCACCGCGACATGGAGCCTATGAAGCGAAGGATCGCGACGACAACTGCCGACGATGCTCCCCATCGGCGCCGAAAAGTTAACACAAATGCCTGCGATGTTCCAGACCCCCGTCCGCTGTCCGCGCGGCGCTTGCGGCGGCCGCCGGCGCGGGATAGGGTGCGGCCAGACCACACGCATCGCGCCAGCCACACCAGGAGGGAGGTCGACCATGCGCATGTTAGGAATGGTGGCCGCATCGGCCGTCCTGCTCGCGGCGGGAAGCGGGCTCGCCCAGGAGCGCTGGGACATGCCCATGGCCTATGCGGAGCGCAATTTCCACACCCAGACCGGCAAGGCGTTCGCCGAATGCGTCCGCATCGGCACCGGCGACGAGCTCGAGATCGTGGTCCACGCCGGCGGTTCCCTGTTCAAGGGCAACGAGATCAAGCGCGCCGTGCAGACCGGCCAGGTGCCGATCGGTGAACGGCTGCTGTCCGCGCACCAGAACGAGAATCCGGTCTTCGGCTATGACTCCATTCCCTTCCTCGCCACCTCCTACGAGGATTCCGAAAAGCTGTGGCAGGCCGCACGGCCGGTGATCGAGCAGGTGCTCGAGGAGCAGGGGCTGGTGCTGCTGTACTCGGTGCCCTGGCCGCCCCAGGGTCTCTACACCAAAAAGCCCATCGAATCCGCCTCCGACATGGAGGGGGTGAAGTTCCGCGCCTACAACGCCGCCACCGCCCGGCTCGCCGAGCTCATGGGTGCGCAGCCGGTGCAGATCGAGGCGGCCGAGCTCGTCCAGGCCCTCGCCACCGGCGTGGCGGAGAGCTTCATTTCCTCGGGCGCCACCGGATACGATCGAAAGGTGTGGGAGTACATGACCCACTTCTACGACGTGCAGGCCTGGCTGCCCCGCAATTATGTGTTCGTCAACAAGCAGGCCTGGGAGTCGCTCAGCGACCAGCAGCGGGGCGTGTTCCGTGCCTGCGCCTACATGGCGGAGCTGGCCGGCACCAAATGGTCCCAGGTCTACGCCAGCTGGACCGTCGAGCAGCTCGCGAAAAACGGCATGACCGTGACCCCGCCCGGAGACCGGCTGCGTGCCGATTTCGAGCGCATCGGTGAGACCATGACCAAGGAGTGGCTCGAGGCCGCAGGCGAGCTCGGCCAGCGGATCATCGACGCCTATCGCGCGATGAAGTGAATGTGCGGCGGGCGGCCGATCCGGCCGCCCGCCTCCCGTTTCACACACAGCTCCCGCCCACGCACCTGGCCTCGCCATCCATGCTCCAGCGTCTTTACGCCGCATGCGGCGCATTGGCGGCGGTGTTTCTCATCCTCATGTTGCTCGTGATCCTGGCCCAGATCCTGACCCGTTGGGCCGGCGTCACCTTTCCCGGTGCCCCGGACTACGCCGGCTACTTCATGGCCGCCTCCTCCTTCTTCGCCCTCGCCTATGCGCTCGAGCACCGCACCCACATCCGGGTCCACCTTTTGCTCTCCCGGCTCGAGGGGCGGGCGCGCTGGTGGCTCGAGCTCTGGTGCCTTGTGATCGGCACCGGTCTCTCCTGGTATTTCGCCTGGTACGCGGTGCGGGCGGTGCGGATTTCCTGGCAGATCGGCGATGTCAGCCAGGGGCAGGACGCCACACCGTTGTGGATCCCCCAGCTGGCGATGGCGGTCGGCACCGTGGTGCTGGCGCTGGCCTTCCTCGATCACCTTTGGCGGGTGTGGCGCGGCGGGATCGCGGCGGTGGCCGAGGTCGAGCGGACGGAGTGAGCCATGGAGACCTTCTGGCTCACGGTGGTGTTCCTGCTCACCCTGTTCCTGCTGCTCGGCACCGGTGTGTGGGTCGCCCTCGCCCTGATGGGGGTGGCGCTCGTCGGCATGGAACTGTTCACGGTGCGTCCGGCCGGCGACGCCATGATCACCACCATCTGGAGTTCGGCTTCGTCCTGGGCGCTGACGGCGCTTCCCCTGTTCATCTGGATGGGCGAGATCCTGTTTCGCACCCGGCTGTCCGAGGACATGTTCCACGGGCTTGCACCGTGGATGGCGCGGCTTCCGGGCCGGCTGCTGCACACCAACGTCGCCGGCTGTACCGTGTTCGCTGCCATCTCCGGCTCCTCGGCGGCCACGGTGACCACCATCGGCAAGATGACCATCCCGGAGTTGCGCAAGCGGGGCTATCCCGAGCACATGATCATCGGCACCCTGGCCGGTGCCGGCACCCTGGGGCTGATGATCCCGCCCTCCCTCATCCTCATCGTCTACGGAGTCACCATCAACGAAAGCATCTCCAAGCTCTTCATCGCCGGCATCCTGCCCGGTTTGACCCTGGCCGGGCTGTTCATGGGCTATGTTGCCCTGTGGTCTTTCTGGCGCCGGGAGCGCATCCCGGAGGAACCCAGACTTCCCCTGATCGAACGGTTGCGGCGCGGCCGCCATCTGTTGCCGGTGTTCGGACTGATCCTGGCGGTGCTGGGTTCGATCTACTTCGGTTTCGCCACCGCCACCGAGGCGGCGAGCTTCGGTGTGGTGGGCGCGCTGCTGTTGGCCTGGAGCCAGGGTGCGCTCACCCGACAGGCGTTCGTGGAGAGCCTGATGGGGGCGGTGCGCACCTCGGCCATGATCGCCTTCATCCTGATGGGCGCCGCTTTTCTGGCGTTGGCCATGGGCTTTACCGGACTGCCGCGGGCGCTTGCCGAGTGGATCGCCGCGCTTGAGCTCTCTCCGGTGGCCCTGATCGCGGCGCTCACCGTGTTCTACATCGTGCTCGGCTGCTTTCTGGACGGCATCAGCGCCGTGGTGCTCACCATCGCGGTGGTGGAGCCCATGATCCGTCAGGCGGGGATCGACACCATCTGGTTCGGCATTTTCATCGTGGTGGTGGTGGAGACCGCCCAGATCACGCCGCCCATCGGGTTCAATCTGTTCGTGCTCCAGGGCATGACCGGGCACGATATCGGCTACATCGCCCGGGTCTCCCTGCCGTTCTTCATCATCATGGTGCTCATGGTGGCGCTGTTGGTGGCCTTCCCGGAGCTTGCCACCTGGCTGCCCGAGACCATGCGACCAGGACCGGGAGGCGGATGAGGGGAACGCGCGTTCGCGTTCGCGGACGTCGCTGCATCCACGAACCATGCGACCAGGACCGGGAGGCGGATGAGGGGAACGGCCGCCTTCCCCGATGCGGAGCGATCAGGACGGGCCGGGATTGGATCAGGGGCGAGGCTGCTCCCGGGTGATGCAGTGGAGGCCTCCTCCTCCCTGGACGATCTCGAGGCTTTCGATCTGCACCACCTTGCGATCGGGGAACAGCCCGACCAGGGTCTTGTAGGCGACCGCGTCCTGGGGGTCGTCGAATGCCGGCATCAGGACCGCCCCGTTGGCCAGATAGAAGTTGACGTAGGACATCGTCAGCAACCGGCCGTCGTGGCGCGCGCGCGGCTGGGGCAGCGGCAGGGGTACGATCTCCAGCTGCCGGTCCCTTGCATCCCGGCTCTTCCTCAGCACCTCGAGATTGGCTTCGAGCGGCGCGCGGTTGGGCCCGGATTCCCGGTCCACCGCCGCCACCACCACCCCCGGCCGCACGAATCGCGCGACATTGTCCACATGACCCTTGGTCTCGTCGTCGATCAGACCATGGGGCAGCCAGATCACCCGCTCGATGCCGAGCAGCTCTTGTAGCTCCCGCTCGACGTCCCGCCGTTCGATGCCGGGATTGCGGGCGGCATCCAGCACCGAAGGCTCGCAGAGCAGGGCGGTGCCTTCGCCGTCCACCACCATCGCGCCCCCTTCCAACACGAGCTCGCTCTCGAACAGGGTCAGCCCGAGATGTTCGCCCAGGCGGCGGGCGATCTGGGCGTCCTGGGCAAAGGGTTCGTAGAGCTCGCCCCAGGCGTTGAAGCGAAAGCACAACGCCCCAAGCCGGCCCGATTCGTGGACCAGGAACACGGGCGCCACGTCCCGCATCCAGCTGTCGTCGTGGGGCATGGGCAGGATGGAGATGCCGCTTCCCAGCTCCAGGGAGGCGGAGGCGACCAGATCGGGGCGCACGATCATCGACACGGGCTCGAAGGCGGCGAGGGAGGCCGCCACCTCGGCGAAGGCGGCGCGCGCCTCGGCGAGACGACCGCCGAACGCCTCCGGCCGGCACGGCCAGGCCATCCAACAGCGGGTATGCGGCGCCCACTCGGGCGGCAGACGAAAGCCGAGCTCGCGGGGGCTTGGCACGCACTCCCTCCCGAACCCCTGCGCTCTGCGCTAGAGCTTGGGCCAATCCGCCCGGCGGTGCAACCGTTGCGGTGGGTGTTTTCCGAGGAGCTTTCAACCGAAGAGGAGATCATGAGCGGTCGCATTCGAGCCAAGCTCGCCGAACTCGGCCTCACCCTGCCCCCGGTCAGCCGGCCCGTCGCCAATTACCTGCCCTGGACGCAAAGCGGCACCCTGTTGTTCATCTCCGGCCAGGTGCCGCTGCGGGAGGGAAAGGTGGCGATCGCCGGCCGGCTGGGCGCCGAGGTGCAGCTGGAGGAGGGCCGCGAGGCCGCCCGCTTGTGTGCCTTGCACCTGCTGGCGCAGGCCGAGGCGGCGCTGGGAGACCTCGATCGCATCCGCCGCTGCCTGCGGGTGGGCGGATTCGTCACCTGCACCCCGGAGTTCACCGACCATCCCCAGGTCATCAACGGCGCCTCCGATCTGCTGGTGGCGGTGCTGGGCGAGGCGGGACGCCATGCCCGCGTGGCGGTCGGGGTGCCGAGCCTGCCGCTCAACGCGGCGGTGGAGGTGGAGGCGCTGTTCGAGGTGGCGGACTGAGCGCACCGGCCTGCGACGCGCCGGTCCCGGCTGTGCCGGCTGCGGGGAGGTGAGGGGAGTGACACCGGGGCGCGGGCCCGTTTCCACGCGGCCCTAGCGGATCCGCTCCCACATCTCGTCCACCGCCCGGGCCAGCCGCTTGAGATCCTCCGGACGGGACAGGCGGTGGTCGCCGGACTTGATCAGCTCCACGGTCACATCGGGGCTCGCGAGGCGATCGCTCAGCTCCAGCGACAGGGCGAACGGAACATCCCGGTCCTGCTGACCGTGCAGGATGTGGACCGGAGCCCGGATCGGAATCGTCTGTCCTTCCTCGAGCAGCAGGTGGCGCCGGCCCTCCTCGATCAGCTTCATGGTGATCGGCACCGGATCGCCATAGTCCGAAGGCTCATAGATCACCCCCTGTTCCTGGAGGAGGCGCCGTTGCTCGGCAGAAAAACGCTGCCAGAGCAGCCGTTCCGTGAAATCCGGCGCCGGCGCGATGAGGACCAGCCCTTCGACCAGCTCCGGCCGCGCCTTGGCGCACAACAATGCGATCCAACCGCCCATGGAGGAGCCGACCAGCAGAGCGGGGATTCCGAGCAGCCGCGTCAGCACGTTGAGCGCATCCTCCAGCCAGTCTCCCAGGGTGCAGTTTTCGAACCGACCCGAGGAGCGGCCATGACCACGGTAGTCGAAACGCAGATAGGCGCGGCCGCGCTCCGCCAGATGCCCGGCGAGGAAACGCGCCTTGGTGCCCTCCATGTCGGAGAGCAGGCCCGGAAGGAAGAGAACGGGCGGCGAATCCCCCTCCTGGCGGTGGAATGCGAGGGCTGTGCCTTCCGCAAGCTCCAGTCGTTCCATGGGGTTCTCCTTTGCGGGCGGCTTCGGCCGTGTTAGCGGTGGCGCCGCCGGCCTCCGCGCCACCGTCCTTCGCGACCCCAGCTATGGACCGAGCTCCGGTTTCGCAAGCCCAGGCTCCCACCGTGCTGCTCGCGCCCTCTTCCTGGCGACAGGCGGAGGAGGAGCTGCTGGCCCTGGTGCCGCGCCTGTTGGCGGCGAGGCTGCAGTTGTTGCTGTGGCCGGGGGGCGGCGATCTCGACCGCGAACTGGTGCTGCTGGGTGCGCGACCGGTGGCGTTCGGACCGTTGGGGGCCGCGCTGCGCTGGCCGCTGCGCTGGATCCTCGAGCGTCGCCTGCGCAAGGCGGGGGTGGAGCTGGTCCATGTGCGGGCGGAGCGGGCCTTGTTCACGCTCGCACGCCTGTTCCAGGGACGGGGCGCGCGGCTGATGTGGAGCTGCGGACGTGAACCCGACTGGGATCCTCCCGGAAGGAGCGGGCGGGTCCGCGACACAGCGGATCTGGTACTGGTGCCTTCGCGCTACGGCTGGGACCGCTTGCTGGACTGGGCGCCGCACCTCGAGCCCCGGCTGCGGCTGCTGCGCCCGGGGGTGGACCTGGAGCGCTTCGATCCCGAGGCCGCCCTCGGCATGCGCATCGCCCGGCTTGCCGAGCGCTGGCAGGTCGGTCCGGAGCACCGGGTGGTGGTGCTGCAGGGACCGCTCCGTCCGGGATGGGGCCACCTGGCCGCCCTCGAGGCCCTGGCTCGGCTCGCCCGCCCCGAGCCCCTTTTGGTGTGCTTGAGCGCCGGGGAGGCGGATGGCGCCTTTGTCCGCCGCATCGAACGGGCGGCGCGGCGGGCCGGCGTGGCCGATCGGGTGCGTTTCATGGCGCTTCCGGAGGACCGCGCCGCCGCTTATGCGCTGGCGGATCTGGTGCTGTGGCTTGCGCCCGATCAGGCCTTCGACGCCCCTCCTTTGCTGGAGGCGCAGGCGATGGGCCGGCTCGTGGTGGGCAGGGGATCGGGTTGTGCACCCGAGTTCCTCGAGGAAGAGGCCACCGGTTGGCTGTGGCATTCCGGCAAGGGCGAAGAGCTCGCCGCCATCCTGGCCCAGGCCCTCGCCCTCGATGCGGATCTCAGGGCACAGCTGGCCCAGCGGGCGCGGCGGTTCGTCGCCCGGTACTATCCGCAGGAGCGCAGAATCCAGGGACTGCTCGCCCTCTACCGCAGCCTGCTCGGCCCCCGCGGCCCGGATCTGACGCTCTACGCAGCCTCCGCCTGATGCGCCGATTGGAGCAGTGCCACCGCTTCCAGCAGCAGACCGGGCGGCGCGCCGGGATCGCGCATGCGCGCGCTCAACAGCCTGCGGAAGGCGCGCGCGCCGGGCTGGCCGCGTCCGAGGCCGAGCAGGTGGCG
>JALSGW010000421.1 GCA_026982585.1 Alphaproteobacteria bacterium
GGTCAAGAGCTTCGTCCGCCAGGGGCTCAGCGACCTCTCGATCTCGCGCACCACCTTCCGCTGGGGCATCCCGGTGCCGGGCGATCCCGATCATGTCATCTACGTCTGGCTCGACGCGCTCACCAACTACATCTCCGCACTCGGCTATCCGGACGAGGACTGCGAACTGTTCCGCACCTTCTGGCCCGCCGACGTGCACGTGATCGGCAAGGACATCCTCCGCTTCCACGCCGTCTACTGGCCCGCCTTCCTGATGGCCGCGGGGCTGCCCCCGCCCAAACGGGTCTTCGCCCACGGCTGGTGGACCAACGAGGGGCAGAAGATCTCCAAGTCCCTCGGCAACATCATCGATCCCCATGCCCTGGTGGGGCGCTACGGGCTGGATGCCACCCGCTACTACCTGCTCAGGGAGGTGCCGTTCGGGCAGGACGGCGACTTCCGGCATGCGGCCATGGTGCGCCGCATCAACCACGACCTCGCCAACGACTACGGCAATCTGGTGCAGCGGGTTTTGGCCATGATCGCCCGCAACTGCGAGGGGCGCATCCCCCGTGCCGGACCGTTCGCGCCTGAGGACGACCAGCTGCTGGGCCGGGCCCACGACTGCCTTCCCCGGGTGCGCGCGGCGCTTGGCGAACAGGCGCTGGGCCGGGCACTGGAGGACATTTTCGCGCTCATCGCCGAGGCCAACCGCTACGTCGACGCCCAGGCGCCCTGGGCGCTGCGGCGCCGGGATCCGGACCGCATGGGCACCGTTTTGTGGGTGCTCGCGGAGACCATCCGCCACATCGCCACCCTCACCCAGCCCTTCCTGCCCGGCGCCTCGGCCCGGATCCTGGATCTGCTCGCAGTGCCTCCCGAGCGGCGCAGCTTCCGGCACCTCGGGCCCAAGGGCACGCCGCTCGAGGCGGGAACGGTGCTGCCCAAGCCGAGCCCGGTCTTTCCACGCTATACGGACGACTAGGCCGTGCGCTGGATCGACAGCCACTGCCATCTGGACGAACCGGGGCTCGCCGAACGCATCGAGGAGGTTTTGGATGCGGCGCGCCGGGCCGGGGTTGCGGCCGTCGTGACCATCGCCACCCGCCGCGCCCACTGGGACCGGGTGCTGGACCTCGCGGAGCGGTTCGCCGACGTGTGGGCGGTGCTCGGGGTGCATCCCCACCACGCCGACGAGGACCGCCTTCCCGATGCCGGCCCCTTGCTCGCGGCCCTCTCGCACCCCAAGGTGGTGGGCATCGGCGAGGCCGGATTCGACTATCACTACGGCCGCGATCGGGCGCAAGCCCAGGAGCGGAACTTCCGCATCCACATCGAGGCCGCCCGGGAGAGCGGGCTGCCGCTTGTGGTGCACAGTCGCAGCGCCGATGAGGCCACCTTACGGGTGCTCGCGGAGGAGCACCAACGCGGGGCCTTCCGCTGCGTGCTGCACTGTTTCAGCTCCTCGAAGCTCCTCGCCGAGCGTCTGATCGGTCTCGGATTCCTGCTCGGCATCGGCGGCATTCTCACCTTCAAGCGCTCCGAGGCGCTCAGGGCCACCGTCGCCGGCCTGCCGCTTTCGCATCTGCTGCTGGAGACCGACGCCCCCTATCTGGCGCCGGTCCCCCATCGGGGGCGGACCAACGAACCCGCCTATCTGGTGGAGACCGCCCGCACCCTGGCGGCGATCCAAGGGCTTGCCCTCGAACAGGTGGCCGAGGTCACCACCGCCAACGCCCTCAGGCTGTTCTCCCGCCTGCGCCTCGATGAGGAGGAGGCATGATCCGGGTGGTGGTGCTGGGCTGCGGCACCTCCGCGGGCGTGCCCCAGATCGGCTGCAGCTGCGCCGTGTGCCGCTCGGAGGACCCCAGGGACAAGCGCCTGCGCTGTGCGATCCTGATCGAGGCCGAGGGACGGCGGATCCTGGTCGACACCGGGCCCGATCTGCGCCTGCAGTGCCTCCAGGCGGGCATCGATTCCCTCGACGCCCTGCTCTACACCCATGCCCACGCCGATCACCTCCACGGCATCGACGATCTGCGCCAGCTCAACAACCTCATGGGGCGGGCGATCCCCACCTATACCCATCCCGACGTGTTCGCGAAAATCCGCGCCCGCTTTCCCTACGTCTTCGAGGGCGGGCGGGAATCCTACGGCTACTGGCGCCCGGAGCTGGAAGCCCATCCGGTGAGCGAGGGATGGTTCCGGGCGGCCGGGCTCGAGATCCTGATGTTCCGCCAGAAACACGGACGCGGCGTGAGCTTCGGCTTCCGCATCGGCGACTTCGCCTATTCCACCGACTGCGACGGCCTCGACGAGGCCGCCTTTGATGCCCTCATCGGCGTCAAGGTGTGGCTCGTGGACGCGCTGCGCGAACGGCCCCATCCCTCCCATGCCCATCTCGCCCGCACCCTGGAATGGATCGACCGGGTACGCCCGCGGGAGGCCTATCTCACCCACATGAACCACGAGGTCTCCTATCGGGGCTGGTACGATCGCCTGCCGCGCGGCATCGAGCCCGCCTTCGACGGCCTCATCCTCAATGTGGACTGACCGGGCCTAGGCCCGGCGCTCCTCCCGCTCCAGCCACCACCAGAGCGGCGACAGCATGAGCGCCGCCCACTCCGCCGGCCGCATGGCGAAGGAGAGCAGGTAGGGACGCAGCGGGGAGCGGGTTATGAGATGCTTGAGGCGGCGGATCGGCTTTTCCCCGGTGGCCATGTGGTCGCTGGTCACGGGCGCCTGCACCGCAAGCATGGGAAACACCGCATAGGCCCCCGGCATGGCGCGATAGGCGGCGTCGATGCCGCGGCCCACCATCCCCCCCACTTCCCGCGCCACCGGCGCGAAGGGCGTAGCCGCAAGCCAGCGCAACAGTTCCCGGTTCGCAATGTAGGCGTGGGCGCAGCCCGATCGGGTGCGCAGCACCCCGAGCCCGACCGGATAGGCGCGCAGCGGCAGGTGCCCGAGATAAAGGATGCGCCAGTCCGCGGGCAACGTCTCCAGCGCCCGCCGCACCCGCGCCACCGTGCGGGGCCGGATCCAGCGGGCGAAGCGCACATCGTCCTCCAGCACCAGCACCCGTTCGAGCCCCCGCCCGAGCGCATGGCGGGCAACCGTGCGATGCGATTCCCAAATACCCCGCGCCGGCAGCTCATGGTCGCGGTCGGGACGATAGAAGCGGGCCTGGCTGCACAAGCCGACCCGATGCAGCTCCCGGGCCGCCCGCGCCGCCCGGTCCGGACGCGATCGCAAGGAGATGCAGTAGACGCCGTCCAGAAAGGACCAGTCGTAGCCGGTCCGGCAATCCGCGCAATGGGGGCAGGAGCCGTCCCGCGCGAGCGATTCGAACCGAGTCTCATCCAGCTCCCCGCGGGCGGCCGCGGCGGTCCGCCCCGCTCTCCGCTCCTCGCTCGACAGCTCCGCAAGCATGCTCCCCGCTCTCCCCACCCTGGCCTCCGGGCCCGCCTCACATGCCGCGCCATCCCGCCTCAAGTCAACGGCGCATGGTCGGGCCGGGGGCGGCGCCGGCTCACGCCTCCGCACCCAGATGCAACAGCACCGCCGCCTCCTCGCCGACCGGCTCGAGCGCGAGCTCCGGGCCCAAAAGCAGCGGTGTTGGTGCCGCGACCACGCGCGCCTGCCCACCCGACCCGAGGGCGACCCGGCCGGATGTCAACAGGGCGACCGCGGGATGCCGGGACCGCCATCGCCCACCCGGGCGGATCATGAGGCGCCACAGCGCCAACCCCTCCCCTCGCCACAGGCAGACGCCGTGCCCCCATGCCGCCTCCTCCTCGAGAGGCACCCGCGTCTCCGCCCGCGCACGGGATTCCAGCAGGCCCACCAGGCGCTTGAGCGCCTCACCGCCATCAAGGCGGGCGATCAGCAGGGCATCGGGCGCATCCACCACGGCAAGGTCCTCCACCCCGAGCAGAGCGATCAGCCGTCTGCCGCCCTCCACCAGATTGCGGCGCGCATCCTCCGCCACCACGTCGCCGCTCAAGGCGTTGGCCGCTTCGTCCTTGGCCCGATGCGCCCACACCGCCTGCCAGGAACCGACGTCGGACCAGTCCGGATCCACCGGCGTCACCGCCACCCGGCCGGAGCGTTCCAACACCGCCTTGTCGATGGGTAACGCCGGGATCTCCCGATAGCGGGCCGGATCCGGCCCCCCCTGCCCTTCCTGCAAGGCCCGCGCCAGGCTGCGGGCGATCTCCGGCGCATGGGCGGCGAGCTCCGCACGCACCCGATCCGCGCGCATGAGGAACATGCCGCTGTTCCAGAGACAGTCCCCGGAGTTCACCAGCCGCTCGGCTTCCGCACGCGGGGGCTTCTCGATGAACCGCCGCACCGCGAACACCCGGTCGCATCCGTCGAGCGCGCCGGCCCGTTCGATGTAGCCGAAGCCGGTCTCCGGGCGATCCGGACGGATGCCGAAGGTGCCAAGCCAGCCCGCGCGCGCCGCCGGCAAGAGCCGCGTGACGGCTTCGCGCAGCAGCTCGGGCCGGCCGATGCGATGGTCTGCGGGACAGATGAAGAGCACCGCCTGCGCCTCGCCGCCGGCGATCACGTCTTCCGCCGCCAGGGCCACCGCCGCCGCGGTGTTGCGTCCCTCGGGCTCCACCAATACCCGGATGCGCTCGCCGCCCTCAAGCGCGCGCAGCTGGGCCTCCACCGCCTCCCGTTGGGAGGCCGCCACCACCACCCGCATGCGCTCGGGCGGGGCATAGGCCAACAGCCGTAGGACCGTGTCCTGCAAGAGGCTGTGCCGGCCGAACAGGCGAAGCAGGTGTTTGGGATAGCGGGAGCGGCTCCTCGGCCACAGACGGACGCCGGAGCCACCTGCGAGGATCACCGGAATCAGGTCACGGGGCTCGGGCATGCGGGTCCTCTCGCTGCTCGCGGTTGGGCGCTGTGGGCCGGCACCATAGCCGCAAATGATGCACGAGCGATTAACGAAATCTTTGGAGATCCCTGGCATGGGGGATCAGCGACGGTGCGGTCAGGGGATCATCTGGCGATGGCAACCGATCTGCACGCCATCGGCCGCGAGGCGTTCTCCTCTCTGGAGCGGCACGGCATCGAGCCCACGCCCGAGAACTATCTCGTGTGGTACACGCACCACGCGGCGGAAAACCCCGCGCTCTCCCGCATCATCCGCATCCTCGAGGAAAGCGGCGACAGTTTCGACGAGGAGCGGTGCCGGGAGCTGTATCAGCGTTTCTTCGTCCACAGCGACGCCCAGAAGTTCCTCCACGAGGCCACCGAGCGCATCTCCGGTCTCACCGAGGCCCTCGAGCGCTCCCTGAGTGCCACGGCGCGGGAGACCGACCAGGCGGAGCAGCGGCTTGGCGCCATCTGCGCCGCCCTCGACCGTCCCGCCGAGCGGGACCGGCTGATCGAGCTCGGCCGCATGCTGCGCAAGGAAAGCGAGCGTCTCGCCGCGGGGGCCCGCACCCTGGGCGAGCAGGTGCGGTACACCAGCGAGGAGATGCGGTCCTTGCGGGTGGTGCTGGAGCGCGTGCGCCGCGAGGCGGAGACCGACGCCCTCACCGGTCTCGCCAACCGCAAGGCCTTCGACCACAAGCTCCGCAAGCTCGCCATCCAGGCCATGGAGAGCGGCCGTCCGCTGTCCCTGTTCGTGACCGACATCGACCACTTCAAACGTTTCAACGACACCTACGGCCACCAGATGGGCGATGTGGTGCTCAAGCTGGTGGCGCAGCGGCTGCGCCACCACCTCCGGCCCGAGGACGTGGCGGCCCGCTACGGGGGCGAGGAGTTCGTGGTGTTGCTGCCCGACACCGCCCTGGCCCCGGCGGCCGCGATCGCCGAGCGCATCCGACGCGACATCAGCACCCACCGATTGCGGGAGCGGGGTGACGGGCGCGACCTCGGGCGGGTCACCATCTCCGCCGGCGTGGCCGAGTTCCGTCCCGGCGAACCCCTCAAGGCCTTCTTCGAACGCGCCGATCAGGCCCTTTACGCGGCCAAGCGGCGCGGCCGCAACCGGGTGGTCCGGGAGGACGAGCTGGAGGACCATCCCGGCCTTCAGCGGGCCGCCGCACCGCCACCGGCTTGACGCTCCGGCCGGCATCGCGCATGTGCGCGCGGGGAGTCGGGCGCGCCGGCTCCGTCGGCCACGTCACACGAGACGCCATGACGGGAGGGAGAGATGCGCGAACCACCCCGCATCGCCGCCCATCCACCGGAAAGCCCCTACCAACGGAACCTCGAGCGCAACGACGCGAATTTCGCGGCGCTCACGCCGCTCACCTTTCTCGAGCGCAGCGCCGACGTCTACCCCGAGCGCACCGCCGTCGTCCACGGCGACTGGCGCTGCGACTACGCCGAACTCAGACGGCGCTGCCGGCGCCTGGCATCGGCGCTTTCGCGCCGGGGTGTGCGCCCCGGAGAGACGGTGGCGGTGATGGCGCCCAACGTCCCCGCCGCCCTCGAGGCCCACTTCGGCATCCCGATGGCCGGGGCGGTCCTGAACGCCCTCAACATCCGGCTCGATCCGGCCACCATCGCCTATATCCTCGAGCACGGCGAAGCCAAGGTGCTGCTCACCGACCCCGAGTTCGCGCCCACCATCAAAGCCGCCCTCTCCCGCCTCAGACGGCGTCCTCTGGTGGTGGACATCCTGGATCCCGAGGCCGATGCCGAGGGGGAGCGGCTCGGCGAGCTCACCTACGAGGAGCTGCTCGAAGAGGGGGATCCGGAGGCGCCGCCGCTGTTTCCCGCCGACGAATGGCAGGCGATCTCCCTCAACTACACCTCCGGCACCACCGGCGAGCCCAAGGGTGTGGTGTACCACCATCGCGGCGCCTATCTGAACGCCCTCGGCAACGCGCTGGTGTGGCAGATGGGACATTTTCCCGTCTATCTCTGGACGCTGCCCATGTTCCACTGCAACGGGTGGTGTTTTCCCTGGACCGTGACCCTGCTCGCCGGCACCCACGTCTGCCTGCGCAAGGTGGACAGCGCCGCCATCTTCCAGGCGATCGCCGAGCACCGGGTGACGCATCTGTGCGGGGCTCCCATTGTCATGGGCATGATCGTCAACGCCCCCGAGGCGGTCCGGCGCCGTTTCGACCATCCGGTCAAGATGATGACCGCCGCCTCCGCCCCGCCGGCGGCGGTGCTGGAGAAGATGGAGGCGCTCGGCATCGAGGTCACCCATGTCTACGGGCTCACCGAGGTGTACGGCCCGGCCACCGTCTGCGCCTTCAAGCCTGAGTGGCGGGAGCTGCCGCGGGAGGAGCGGGCGCGGCTTCTCGCCCGCCAGGGGGTGCGCTATCCGGTGCTCGAGGGACTCGCGGTGATGGATCCCGAGGGCATGACGCCGGTGCCCGCCGATGGAACCACCATGGGCGAGATCATGATGCGCGGCCACATCGTCATGAAGGGCTACCTCAAGAACCCGGAGGCCACCGAAAAGGCGTTCCAGGGCGGGTGGTTCCACACCGGCGACCTCGCGGTGCTGCACCCCGACGGCTATCTGGAGATCAAGGACCGGGCCAAGGACATCATCATCTCGGGCGGCGAGAATCTCGTCCCGCACGAGATAAAGCCAGATCGAGCGCGGTCGAGCGGGTCGTCGTTTGTGCGCCCCTTCGGGTCATCCTTTGTTAACGGTTAGATGGCAGGATCGCGGCCGGTTATGCCCGTGTGGGGTGGCAGCCATGGCCGAGGCGGT
>JALSGW010000422.1 GCA_026982585.1 Alphaproteobacteria bacterium
AGATCGCATCGAGCTGTTCCAGGAGGGAGTGCCGGTCGCCACCCTGGCCGCTTCCGTGTGGACCGACGACCAGCTCGACCAGCTCTCCTGGAGCGTGTGGGGCGAGAGTCTGCTGCTCTGCCATCCCGAGGTGGAGCCGCGGCGGCTGTTTCGGGATGAGTCCGGAAGCTGGCGGCTCGAGAGTTGGGAGTTCGCGCGGCGCGATCCCGCCAATTGGCTGTCCGCGCCGCTCATGCCCTATGCCAGGTTCGCGCCCGAAGAGGTGCGGATCGAACTGCGCAACGTGCAGCCCGATCCCGGCGATCCCGATCTCTTTCTGTGCGAGATCGCGGCGAGCCAGGCGGTGTTTGATGTCGGGCATGTCGGCCTGTGGCTGAAGGTGGCCGGGCGCTATGTGCGCATCACCAACGTGCAGGCGCCGGCGCTCGCCGAGGGCGCGAGCTATGACGACATCACCGCCGTCGGGGTGACCCTGGACTGGCAGGAACAGGCCTTCAGCCCCTTGCGCGGCTGGCCGGCCACGGTGACCGTCCATCAGCATCGGCTGGTCCTCGGCGGCAGCCGCGATCTGCCCGATCATCTCTGGCTCTCCCGCACCGGCCGGCCGTTCGACTTCGACGTCGGCACCGGTCTCGACGACGAGGCCATCGCCTTCCGGCTGGTGGGAGACCAGCGCCACGAGATCCGCGCCCTCCACGCCGGCCGCAGGCTGGTGGTGTTCACCACCGCCGGGGAGTGGGTGGTGGCGGGACGGCCGCTCACCCCGACCAATATCCGGGTGGATCTCCAGACCCGCATCGGATCGCCCAAGGACCGCCGCCCGCGTCCGGCGGAGGTGGACGGGGCGGTGGTGTTCGCCAGCGCGCACGAGGGGGAGGTGCGGGAATTCGTCTATGTGGACAGCGCCCAGGCCTGGCAGGCCGCCGACATCGCCCTCCTGGCCCGGCATCTGGTGCCCCGCCCACGGGACCTGGTGTTCGACGGCGAAAGAAGGCAGCTGTTCGTGTTGCGCGAGGACGGGGCGCTCGCGAGCTGCACCCTGGATCGCAACAGCAATGTGGTGGCC
>JALSGW010000423.1 GCA_026982585.1 Alphaproteobacteria bacterium
CCGGCCGATTTCCGCATGCCGCCCTTACTTGCGCCCTTGGGACGGCGTTTTCGGGTTTTCGGACCGCGGCTTACGGGCTGTGCGTGTCGGCGCGTGCGATCGCCCGGGATCGGGTTTGGATCTCCCGCACCCTTCCCCGGTTGGGAACGCCGGATGGCGCCTGCCCGCCGGCTTTCCTCGCCAGCCGGCTTCGGGTCTATTCGCTTCCCCCGTCGCCGCCGGCGGCGAGCGCCCGGGCGAGCTGGCACAGGGCCTCCTGCTGGCGCCGGCTCGGGATGTTCGTGAAATTGCGCGCGAGGTCGAGCAGCATGCGCTGGGCCGGCGTCAGTTCGCTCTCGCGCGGCCGCTCCTGCCCTTCCTCCTCGAGCCCCTCGTAGAAATAGCCCACGTCGACGCCGAGCGCCTTGGCGATCTGGTAGAGGCGACCGGCGGAGATGCGATTGATGCCGGTCTCGTACTTGTGCGCCTGCTGGTAGGTGACCCCGATCAGCTCCGCCATCTGCTGCTGGGTGAGTCCCAGCATGATGCGGCGCTGTCGGATCCGCATGCTGACATACTGGTCGACGTCCAGGGCGCGATGCCGCGCGCGGACGCTCGGTGCGATCAGCCCGTCGGCGAGTTGCTTCATGATCCCCGTGGCCCACCCGCTTGATGGCTTGTCGGAAACCGCTTCCATCGGTCCACTCGGCCGGGAGTCGCAGCTAAAATACCGGCAAAATTTTTCGTTTTCCAGCAAAAAAGCGACGGTCTCCTCAACTTTCGAGCGATAGCCCGCATGGCGCCCCTTCCTTGGGCCGCCTTCCGCCCGGTGCCGCGGTCATCCCGCGCGGGCGACGCTGGCAACGCTCTCACCCGCCCTCAGGGCCCGGCCTCAGGATCCGCCGCTCCGGCCCCCGCCCTGTCCGGATGGGAGGATGCGGCCTCCTGCTCCCGCCGCCTTCCGCGTCCCGCCTCCCGGATGGCGCTCAGGGATTCCCGGGTGGTGATGGCCTCGGGGTCGATCAACAGATGCAGAAGCGCAGGTCCGTCGCTGCGCTGGGCCTCCCTGAAGGCATCGCGGAACTCGTCCCCGCTCGCCACCCGTGCACCGTAGGCGCCGTAGGCGCGCGCCCAGGCGGCGAAGTCCGGATTGACGAGCTCCGTCCCCACCACCCGGTCCGGGAAGCGTCGTTCCTGATGCATGCGGATGGTGCCGTACATGCCGTTGTCCAGCAGCACCACCCGCACGGCGAGCCCGTTCGCGCAGGCGGTGCCGAATTCCTGGAGCGTCATCTGGAAGTCGCCGTCCCCGCTCCAGCAGATCACCTCCCGCTCGGGGTGGAGGAGCTTGGCGGCGATGGCCGCGGGCAGCGCGTAGCCCATCGATCCGGAACGGGGCGCGAGCTGGCTGCGGTAGCCGGAGAAGCGGAAGTAGCGGTGGATCCAGCCGCTGAAATTGCCGGCCCCGTGGCACAGCAGCGCCCGTTCGCCCAACTGCTCGCAAAGCCAGCGCACGACCTCGCCGGGGTGGATGCGGCCCGGTGCCGGGTCCGGCCGCCCGCTCCAGCGCAGCCACCGCTCCCTGAGGGCGCGGGTGCGCGCGCTCCAGGGCCGTGCCGCCGGCGGCTCCGTGGCCGCGAGCCGGGCCAGCAGAGGAGCCGGGTGGGCGGCCAGGGGGTATTCGGCCTGCAGCACGCCGCCCGGCACGTCCGGATCGGGATGGGCATGCAGGAGCCGCTGGCGCGGGGCGGGAGCCTCGAGGATGGCGAATCCGCCCGCGGTGATTTCGTCGATGCGGCTTCCCACCACCAGCACCACATCGGCATCCCGCACCGCCTGCACCAGCTCGGGATCCGGCGCCAGATTGAGATCGCCCACATAGCAGGGATGGCGGTTATCGAGATAGTCCTGACAGCGGAAGGCGGCCACCACCGGCAGCTCCCAGGCCTCGGCCCATGCGGCGAGGGCGCGCGCCGCCGCTTGGCTCCACGCGCCGCCGCCCACGATCACAACCGGCCTTGTGGCCGCGGCGATGCGGCCTGCGAGCTCGGCCACCTGTTCCGCCGAAGGCACGAGTTCCGCGCTCCGCACCGGCGCGAGCGTCGGAGTCGGGCAAGGGGCTGCCAGCACGTCCTCCGGAAGCGCCAGCACCACCGGTCCCGCCCGCCCCGAGGAAGCGAGATGGAGCGCCCGATGCACATATTCGGGAAGCCGGTCCGGGCATTCCACCCGGAAGGCCGCCTTGGCGAGCGGCTGGAACCACCGTTCCTGATCCACCTCCTGGAAGGCGTCCCGGTGGCGCTGCGCCCGCTCCACGTCCCCCACCAGCAGCACCATGGGGGTCTCGTCCTGCCGGGCCACATGCACGCCGGCGCAGGCATTGGCGGCCCCCGGCCCCCGGGTGACCAGGGCGATGCCCGGCCGCCCGGTGAGCTTGCCGTAGGCCTCGGCCATCATGCTCACCCCGCCTTCCTGGCGGCCGGTCACAAGGCGCGGGCCGTCTCCGTCGGCGAATGCGTCGAGCAGGGGGAGAAAGCTCTCCCCCGGCACCTGGAACACCAGCTCGACCCGATTCGCCCGCAGTTGCTCGAAGACCGCCCGGCCGCCGTGGCGCATCACCCTTCTTCCGCTCAGCGGGCGGCCATCCGCAGCCCGCCGTCCAGACGCAGCGTACAACCGTTGATCATGGGATTGGCCACCACCTCCCGCACCAGGCGCGCGAACTCCTCGGGCCGGCCGAAGCGGTGTGGGAACACCAGGCTCTCGCGCAGCGCCTCCTGCACCTTCTCCGGCATGCCCAGGAGCAAGGGGGTTGCGAACAACCCCGGCGCCACCGCCACCACCCGGATGCCGTAGGCGGCGAGCTCCCGCGCCGCGGGCAGGGTCAGGGCCACCACCCCGCCCTTGGAGGCGGCATAGGCGGCCTGCCCGATCTGACCTTCGAAGGCGGCGATCGAGGCGGTGTTGACGATCACCCCCCGCTCGCCGTCCTCGAGCGGCGCAAGATCGCGCATCCGCGCGGCGGCGAGCCGGAGCAGATTGAAGGTGCCGATGAGATTGACCTGCACCACCTCGGCAAAGGCCTCGAGCGGCATCGGTCCGCTGCGTCCGACGATCCGCGCCGCGGGCGCGATGCCGGCGCACTGGACCAGGATGCGGGGCGCGCCGTGCCGTTCCGCGATCCGTGCGAGGGCCTCTTCGGCGGCCTTGGCGTCGCTCACATCGACCGCGATCCCGACGCCGCCGATCTCCTCCGCCAGCCGCTCCGCGCCTTTTTGGTCGCGATCGCAGACCACCACCCGGGCACCCTCGGCGGCGAGCAGGCGCGCAGTCGCCGCCCCCAGGCCCGAGGCGCCCCCGCTCACCACCGCCACCGTTCCCTCGATGCGCATCGCCCGCGCCTCCTTCGGGTGCGTCGCTGGGTCGAGCGCGCCCGCGGGCGCGCGCTCAGTGCAGTTTCTGGACCACCTCCTCCACCGCCTGCTCCAGGATGCGCTTGCCCTTGGCCGTATCGATCCGGCTGCGCAACACCTGTCCGGTGGCGGCGGCGGCGAGCTCGGCCGCCCTTTGCCGCAATTCGGCGACCGCCCGAGCCTCCTCCTGAGCGATACGCTCTTCGGCCTGCTGGCTGCGCCGCGCCACCAGCGCCTCCAGCTGCGCGCGCGTCTGTTGCTCGAGGCGACGGCGCTCCGCCTCGGCCCGCTCCACGATCTCCCGGGCGAGCCGTTCGCCCTCCTCCAGCTGCTGCTGCTGTCGGGCCAAAAGCAGCTTGGCCTCCTCGTGCAAGCGCTCGGCCTCCTCGAGTTCCGCCCGGATCTTGGCGGCCCGGGCGTCGAGAGCGGGCAGCGCCCTGGTCCGGAGCGGCTTCCAGATCGCCGCCAGGAAGATCAGGAGCGCGATCAGAAGCCACAGTTCCTTCATGCCTCGACCCTCGCCTCGCCCGCCTGCCGCACCGCCGCGAGCGCATCGCGCTTGCTCAGGCGAATTCCGGCAAGGCGCAGCACCGCCGCCTGCACCGCCTCGGCCGCCGCCTCATCGAGCCGCGCGAGCGCCCGCTCCCGGGCGGCGGCGATACGGGCCTCCGCTTCCCGCAGCCGGGCGGCGAGTTCCCGCTCCAACTCCGCCTGCCGCCGCGCCGACTCCTCCTGGAGCCGTTCCTGGCTCTCCCGCAGCAGCCTCTGGGCCTGCTGTTGGGCGGCGGCGATGCGGGCCTGGTGCCGCTTGAGCAGCTCCTCCGCCTCCTCCCGCAGCCGGGCCGCCTGGTCCAGGGCGCGGGCGATGCGATCCTGGCGGGCTTCCAGGATCTCCGCCACCCGCGGCAGCGCCTTGCGGCTCATGAGGTAGAAGAGCACCGCATAGGCCACCACCAGCCAGAAGATCTGACTCGGGAAGCTGGTGACGTCGAATTGGGGCAGCCCCCCCTCACCCTTGTCCTCGGCGGCCCAGAGGACGGTATCGGCGAGGATCACCCCGCCCGCCGCCAGCAGTCCGGCCAGAAGTCCCCGGCGTGCCATGGCGTTCCCCATCTCCCCGGGGCCGGCGCGGCCGCGCCGCCGCGCCCGGACCCAAAGCAGCTCAGACAAACAACACCAAAAAGGCGATCAAGAGCGCGAACAGCCCCACCGCCTCCACGAGCGCGAAGCCGATGATGGCGAAAGGAAACACCCGCGGCTGCACCGAGGGGTTGCGGCCGACGGTGGCGATCAGGTTGGAGAAGATGTTGCCGATGCCGATCCCCACCCCGAACAGGGCGATGGTGGCCAGGCCCGCTCCGATCATGCGCGCAGCTTCGGTCTCCATGTCTCGTCTCTCCCTTCAGAGGTGGTCCAGCTCAGTGCATGTAGAGCGCGTCGTGCAGGTACAGGCAGGTGAGGACGGTGAAGATGTACGCCTGCAGGAAGGCGACCACGAACTCGAAACCGGTGAGCGCCACCGTCACCGCCAGCGGCGCCACGCCGAACACCCCGAGCGCACCGATGAAGCCCACGAACACCGCGAGCATGGTGTGCCCGGCCATCATGTTGACGAACAAACGCACCGACAGGCTGATCGGGCGCACGCAATAAGACATGATCTCGATCGGCACCAACAGCGGCAGCATGATCTTGGGCGCGCCCTTGGGCACGAAAAAGCCGAGGAACCGCACCCCGTGGACCCAAAATCCCAAGGCGGTCACGCCCAGGAACACGCATATCGCCAGGAAAAACGTCACGATGATGTGGCTCGTGAAGGTGAAGATCCCCGGGATCATCCCGATGGAATTGCCGAAGAGAATAAGGAAGAACAGCGTGAAAATGTAGGGGAAGAAACGCAAGCCGTCCCTGCCGGCGTTCTCCCGCACCAGATTGGCGACGAACTCGTAGGACAGCTCCACCAGGCTCTGCAGCCGACCGGGTACCATGGCGTGCTGGCGGGTGCCGAGCATGATGAACCCGTAGGCACCGGCCACCGCGATCGCCATGGCGAGGGAGGAGTTGGTGAAACTGAGATCGACGTTGCCGACGAGAATCGGGACGATCGGTCGGATTGCGAACTGCTCGAGGGGATCCGCCACCGCGCCACTCCCTTCCTGTCGCTCGCCCCTTCACCCGCGCCCGTCCGGCTCGCCTTCGGCCGGATCGTCCCCCGTCCCCGGGACCTTCCGTCCCGTCTCCCCGGCCCGGCGCAGGTCGCGGTAGGCGTTCAACAGCCCGGCGGCGCCGCCGAGGACCACGAAGAGGACGGTGAACAGCGGCCGCAGGCCGGTCCACCCGTCCAACGCCCATCCCAGCGCGAATCCCACCAGGAACCCGGCCAGCACCTCGATGCCCGCCTGCAGCCCCAGGCCGTAGCCCGAAGGCTTGCGGTCACCGGCCTCGGGGCGCTCGCCGCCACCCGCTCGCATCCGGGCCAGCGCGGCATCGAAGCGCTCGAAGGAGGGCGGTCGCTCGTCCTGCGGCATCCATCCGGCCTCGCGGGCGCGGGCCCGCCGCACCCCAACCCGCAAAGGCGCGGCGCACCCTAGGCGCAGCCCGCATGCCTGTCAACTCGGGCTCGGTTCGGCGCCAAGCCGTGCGGCACTATGCCGTAGCCCGCAGCGCCAGCGCCTCCGAAAGCGCCAGCGACAGCACCCGCGACACCCCGCGCTCGCCCATGGTCACCCCGAACAGCCGGTCCATGTGGCCCATGGTGTAGGGATGGTGGGTGACCACCAGAAAGCGGAGCCCCCGTTCGCGCGCGAGTTCCTTCATGAGCCCCACGAAGCGCGCCACATTGGCGTCGTCCAGCGCCGCATCCACCTCGTCGAACACGCACAAAGGCGGCGGATGCGCCTGCTGGAAGGCGAACAGCAGGGCGAGCGCGGCGAGGCTCTTCTCGCCCCCGGAGAGCAGGCTCAGACGCTGCAGCCTTTTGCCGGGCGGCCGCACCAGAAGCTCGAGACCCGCGCGCAGGGGATCCTCCTCGCCCACCCAGGACAGCCGCGCCTCGCCCCCGCCGAACAGACGCCGAAACAGATCCCGGAAGCGGCCATCCACCTCCCGGAACATGGCGAGGAGCCGCTCCCGCGCCTCCCGCTCGAGCCGCCGGGCCGCCCGCTCGAGGCGCGCCGACGCGGCCGCGAGCTCCGAGCGCTGCGCCTCCAGGGCATCCAGCTCCCGGACCACCTCCTCCAGCTCCCGGGCGGCCACCAGATTGACCGTCCCAATTCGGGCCAGCAGCCGTTCGACCCGCTCCCGTTCCGCCTCGATGCGCTCCAAAGGCCAGCTCGCGAGCAGCGCCTCGAGCTCCAGGCGGCCTTCCTCGTCATCCCGGGGAAGACCGCCGAGCCGCCGGCGCAGCAGCTCTTCGGTGCGGGAGCGCTCCACCTCGGCTTCGCGCCGCCGCGCCTCCAGCACCTTCCGCCGCTCGGCGAGCGCCCCGCGTCGCTCACGCATGCATTCCACCCGCCGGCGCAGCTCGAGACAGCGCTCCCGTTCGCGCGCGAGCGCCCGGTTTGCGGCCTGGAGTTGTTCCTCGATGCGGACCCGCATCCCCGCCCAGGCATCGGGATCCTCCTCGGCGCCCACCGTCTCTTCGCCGTCCAGCTCGGACAGACGCTGGGCCAGCTCCCGGCACCAGGCCTCACCGCGGCGTCGTTCCCCGGCGATGCGCTCCAGATGGCGACCGAGCCGCTCCGTCTCCGCGACCGCCTCTTCCCGCGCCCGCGCGCGGCGCCGGCAGCGTTCCTCCCACTCCCTGAGCGCCCGCTCGGCCTCCCGGACCCGGGCCTGCGCCCGTTCCCTGAGCGCCCGCGAGCGCGCGGCCTCCTTTTCGATGTCACGAAGCCGGCCGGAGAGCGCCTGGCGTTCGGCCGCCAATGCCGCCCGCTCGGCCTCGACCCGGGCCTCGAGGTGGTCGAGCTCCTCTCGCCTTTTCGCGAGGGCGGCGAGCTCCCCCCGCAGCACGGCGCATCGCTCCTCCAGCCGGCGCAGGGCCTCCATCCGGGCCCGTTGCTGTTCCGTCCGGTCGGCGAGGTCCCGGGCCGCCGCCGTCGCCCGCGCCTCGAGCTCGCGGATCCGGCTCGAGCAGGCGGCGTGCTCGGCCTCGAGCTGCTCGGTTCCAAGCTGCCCAAGCCGCTCCGTGAGCGCGTCCAGACGCGCCTGGAGGCGCTCCAGCTCCGTGTTCCGCACCGCGCGCAGCCGCTCTGCCTCGCGCCGTCGAG
>JALSGW010000424.1 GCA_026982585.1 Alphaproteobacteria bacterium
CGCATATTCGGGTTTTTCAACAGCCTGGTAGGGGCGGTCACACCCCGCTCCGCTATGCGGCCAGGCGGGGCGTACCCATGCGATGGCACCCGCCCACCTCGTCCTCGTTGAGTTCGAGACGGGGAAACGCATCCGCGAGCGGCCATGGGTGCGCTTTCACGCGCCGGACGCGTTTTTGCAGGGTGAACGAACAGTGTTGGAGCGCTCGTTCAGCGGCTGGATGCAGACGCCGCCACCGCGGCTTTATGGGGTCGGCTCAGCCGTTCCTGTGCCGCGAGCGCTGAGGTGCGGGCGTCTGCCGGCGGCAGGCGATAGATGGCGTGGTGGCCCGGGACCATGGCGAAGGGCCCCTTTTCCCGGAGGGTCTCGGTGGCTCCGAGGAAGAGATATCCGCCCGGCGCCATGGCCGCCGCGACATGTCCCACCACCCGGCGGCGCGCGCTCTGATCCATGTAGATGAGCACGTTGCGCAGGAACACCACGTCGAAGCTGCCCAGCCGCGTAGCCGGTTCCAGGAGATTGTGGCGCAGGAAGCGCACGTGGCGGCGGATCGCCTCCTTGACCTCCCATTCGCTGCCCTTCTGGGTGAAGTATTTGATCAACAGCCGGGAAGGCAGGCCCCGCTGCACCTCGAACTGGCTGTACCGGCCGCGCTCCGCGGCGGCGAGGGATTCGGTGGAAATGTCGGTGCCGAGGATGTCGATGCGCCAGCCCGTGAGGGGCGGGCGGAATTCCTCGACGCAGATGGCGAGCGAATAGGCCTCCTGACCCGTCGAGGCGGCGGCGCTCCAGATCCGCAGCGTCTTCGCCGCAGCCCGGCGTTCCACCAGTTCCGGCAGCACCTGCTCCGAGAAGAAGCGGAACGGACGCAGGTCGCGGAAGAACAGGGTCTCGTTGGTGGTCATCGCCTCGATGAGGGCATCGAGCAGGTCCCTTGGGGGCTGGGGCGAGAGCGCCCGCTCGAGCGCCCCGTAGTCGGCCAGCCCAAAGCGGCGCAGCACCGATGTGAGGCGGGATTCCAAGAGATAGGTCTTGTCCGCGCCGAGCTCCATGCCGGCAT
>JALSGW010000425.1 GCA_026982585.1 Alphaproteobacteria bacterium
CGCCACATCGCGCAGGAATTTGGCACCGAGCGCCGCCGCCTGGACCAACAGGCCGGCGAGATGGTGCCATCGGTCGCGCACCGTATGCCAGGAAAGCCGGGCCGGCTTGAGGCCGAGCTCCCGAGCAAGCCGCCGCACCAGAGTTTCGCCACGCTCGCCGAAAAGCGCCAGGGTCCCGGCGGCACCGCCGAGCTGGAGCACCAGATCCTCCTCGAGCACGGCGCAAAGCCGCCGGCGCACCCGGAGCACCCCCTCCGCAAGCACGGCCAGCTGGACGCCGAGGGTGATGGGAAGGGCGGGCTGGAGGAGGGTGCGGGCGAGGCGCGGGGTGTCGAGCTGTTCGAGTCCACGCTCGGCGAGGGCGCCAAGCCAGCGGTCGAGGATGTCCAGGATCTCCGCGAGCGCGGCTCGTGTCTGCAGCATCAGGGCGGTGTCCACCACATCCTGGCTGGTGGCGCCGAAATGCACCCAGCAGGCCGCATCCGAGCGCCGCCGCGCCACCTCCTCGCGCAACAACAGCACAAGTCCGAGCGCCGGATTGCCGCCCGGCACCCCCCGCGCCGCCACCTCGGCGGCTTGAAACCGCGAGCGCTCCGCCGCCTCCCGGATCACCGGAGCCGCCCAGGCCGGAATGAGGCCCAGCTCCGCCTGGGCCTCGGCGAGCGCCACCTCGAAACGCACCATCGCCCCGATCAGGGCGTCGTCGGTGAACAGACGGCCGAGCCCAGCGGCGTCGACGACGGAATCGAACAGCGCGTTCAAACCGATGCCCTCAAACTCCCGGACCGCGGTCCGAGCGGCTTCCGGCCTTCCCTATCCCTCCCTCACCTCCCGGCTTAGGCTTTGAAGCTCGCGCAGCACCCCGAGCTCCTCCCGGGTGGGCTCCGGGGTGCGGGCGAGCGCCTCCTTGAACCGCACCGGCCAACCGGTGGCCTCCACCACCTGCTCCGGCTCCACCCCGGGGTGCAGGGCACTCACCTGGAGCTCGCGGGTCTCCGGATGCGGCTCGAGGATGCAGAGGTCGGTGACCACCCGAGTGGGCCCGCGTCCCTTGAAG
>JALSGW010000426.1 GCA_026982585.1 Alphaproteobacteria bacterium
GCGGCCCAGGGCGGTGCTGGCGCCGCCTGAGCTGGAGCCCTGGTATGTGGACGTGCGGGAGCCTGAAGCCGGTGTCGGGGAAGGGAAGATGGGGGCGGCGCTGGCGCCGCCTGCCCCCGACATCGCCATCCTGGGGCCCATCGACAGCTTTCCCGCGGCGAGCTTCTCCGCAGCCGAGCGCGTCGATCTGCCCGCCGACGGCAGCGCCCGCATCCTCAGGCTCGCCCGGCGCCGCTTCGACGCCGAGGTGGTGGTGGAGGTGGCCCCCAAGCAGGACCCGGTCGCCTACGTCACCGCCCGCTTCGTCTACGCGGACGACACGCCGCTTCTGCCGGGGCCGGCGCGGCTCGTGCGCGACGGCGCGTACGTGGGGGAAAGCCGGCTCGGCCCGACCCCGCCCGGTGCCGAACTGCGGCTCGGCTTCGGCGCGGACGAACGCATCGACGTGGAGCACCGCTTCGACCTCGAGCGCAAGTCCGAGGAGGGGTTGTTCGACGGCTACCGGCGCATCGAGCGGCGCTGGCTGACCCGCATCCGCAACGGCTACCGCAGCCCCATGACCATCGTCCTCTACGACCGCATGCCGGTTCCGCAGGACGAGCGCGTTGCTGTGGAGCTGCTCGCCGATTCCACCCCGCCCACCGCCCGGGACGTGGGCGAGCGGCGGGGCGTGCTGGCCTGGCGCTACCGCTACGAGCCGGGAGAGGAGAAACGGATCCGCTTCGGCTTCGCCGTCACCTTCCCCCGCGAGCTCGAACTCGAAGGGCTGTAATGATGTTCGGCTGGTGGAAACGCGAGCCGGCGCTGCCGAGCCCGGAGGAGGCGCTGCCCGGACGGGCCGACTACGCCTTCACGCCGCCTGAACGGCATCGGGTGAACGGGCGGCCGCTGCTCCCGCCCTATCCGGAGGGATGCCGGCGGGTGTGGTTCGGCATGGGCTGTTTTTGGGGGGCGGAACGGCTGTTCTGGGAGCTGCCCGGGATCTGGGTGACCGCGGTGGGATATGGCGGCGGCTGGACCCCCTATCCCACCTACGAGGAGGTGATCACCGGCCGCACCGGCCACGTGGAGCTGGTGCAGCTGGTCTACCGTCCCGAGGAGCTGTCCCTGGCCCGGCTGCTCGGCCTGTTCTGGGAGCATCACGATCCCACCCAGGGCATGCGCCAGGGGTTCGACGTCGGCACCCAGTACCGGAGCGCCATCTACACCGAATCCGAGCAGGACCACCACCTCGCCCTCGAAAGCCGCCGGCTCTACGAACGCGCGCTTTCCGAAGCGGGCTGGCGGCGGCCGATCACCACCGAGATTCGGCGGGACGCTGGTTTCTACTTCGCCGAGCCCTATCATCAACAGTACCTTGCCCGTCATCCCGACGGCTACTGCGGCCTGCGTGGAACCGGGGTGGCCTTTCCCGACCACCTCCTGGGCGGTGCCTGAGAGCGACCTTGGGAGGAACGCCGGGATCGAGTCGGAAGCCGCAGGCGGCGCGCTGTGGCGCGGCGTGCACGCCCGGAGCAACGGAGGGTTGGTCATGCCGGTACTCGTTCCCACATCCGTTGTAGCCCCCAAGCCGTCGGCACGGCGCGGGGAGGAAGGCCGAGGTGTGATGGAGCTCGTCGTCGCAACACCCGAGGGGCATGAGCTGTTCGCCCATCAGGCCGACATCGGCGTGCGGGGCTGGGGTCCGAGCCGGGAAAAGGCCTTCGAACAGGTGGCCATGGCGCTCACCGCGGCGATCGTCGATCCGCGCGAGGTGGAGGCTCGCGAGCCGGTGGGGATCTGCTGCGAGGCGCCCGACGACGAAATCCTGCTCGTCGACTGGCTCAACGCCCTGATCTACCAGATGGCGACGATGGCCATGCTGTTCGGCCGCTTCGAGGTCCAGATCCGCGATCACCGGCTGGAGGCGACGGCCTGGGGCGAGCCGATCGACCCCGCCAAGCACCGTCCGGCGGTGGAGATCAAGGGGGCCACCTTCACGGAGGTGGCGGTGCGCCGGCTTCCGGACGGACGCTGGCTCGCCCAGTGCGTGGTGGACGTGTAGGAGGCGAGGTCGGGCATGGATCTCGAGCGCCTCACCCGCATCGATCGCACCACCTTCCGCATCGAACCCCACGGCCGCATGCGGGTGCCGGCGGTGATCTACGGCGACGAGGCGCTGGTGCGGCAGATGGACGACAAGGTGGCGGAACAGCTCTGCAATGTGGCGAGCCTGCCGGGCATCGTCGCGGCCGCCTATGCGATGCCGGATGCGCACTGGGGCTACGGCTTTCCGATCGGCGGGGTGGCCGCCTTCGATCCCGACGAGGGCGGGGTGGTGTCGGCGGGCGGCGTGGGCTTCGACATCTCCTGCGGCGTGCGGACCCACCTGACCGGCCTGACGAAGAAGGACCTCGCGCCGGTTGGCGACCGGCTCGCCGAGGAGCTGTTCCGCACCATCCCGGCCGGGCTCGGACGCCACGGCCGCATCCGCCTCAACGATCGCCAGCTCGACGCCATGCTCGCGGGCGGCGCCGTGTGGGCGGTCGCCGAGGGTTATGGCCGGGAGGAGGACCTCGCCCGCATCGAGGAGGGCGGCCGGGCCGAGGGTGCCGATCCGGATGCGGTCTCGCCGCGCGCCAAGGAACGGCAGCGCCCGGAGATGGGCACCCTGGGTTCGGGCAACCACTATCTCGAGGTCCAGGAGGTGGACCGGATCTACGACCCGGAGACCGCCCGCGCCTTCGGCCTTTTCGAGGGCGAGATCGTGGTCACCATCCACTGCGGCTCGCGCGGCCTCGGACATCAGATCGGCACCGACTATCTGCGCGAGATGGTGGTGGCCGCCCGCCGCCACGGCATCGACCTGCCGGACCGGGAGCTCGCCTGCGCCCCCATCCACTCCGAGGTGGGGCGACGCTATCTCGGCGCCATGCGCGCCGGCATCAATTGCGCGCTGGCCAACCGCCAGATCATCGCCCATCTGGCGCGGGAGGTGTTCGCGCGCCTGTTCCCGGGGCTCGAGTTGCCCCTGTTGTTCGACGTCTCCCACAACACCTGCAAATGGGAGCGCCACATCGTCGAGGGCCGGGAACGGGCGCTCTACGTCCACCGCAAGGGGGCGACCCGGGCCTTCGGTCCCGGCCATCCGGACCTGCCCGAGCCCTTCCGCACCCACGGCCAGCCGGTGTTGATCGGCGGCAGTATGGGCACCGGATCCTGGGTGCTGGCCGGCAACCGCGACGGCCGGACCAAGGCCTTCGCCTCCGCGGTGCACGGAGCCGGACGGGCCTTGAGCCGCCACCAGGCGGTCAAGCGCTGGCGGGGTGAGGAGCTGGTGCGGGAGCTCGCCCGCCGCGGGATCGTGGTCAAGTGCCAGAGCCCGCGCGGCGTCGCCGAGGAGGCGCCGGGCGCCTACAAGGACGTGGATGCGGTGGTGGAAGCGGCGGAGGCGGCCGGGCTTGCGCGCCGCGTGGCCCATCTGCGGCCGCTGATCGTCATCAAGGGGTGAGGAGGACCATGGACAAACCCTTGGAGATCCGGTTTCACGACGTGCCCCGCTCCGACTTCATCGAGGCCCGCATCCGCGAGAAGGTGGCCGAGCTGGAGAAGCTCTACGATCACATCCACCGGGTGCGGGTGGTGGTGGACAAGGACAGCAACCGCCACCACAAGGGCAACGCCTACCGCATCCGTCTCTTCATCCACGTGCCCGGCCGGGAGATCGTGGTGAGCCACAACCAGCGCGGGGACCCGGCCCGGGAGGACTTCCGCTTCGTCCTGCGCGAGGCCTTCGAGGCCGCGGAACGGGAACTGAAACGCTACAAGGAAAAGCAACGGGGCGAGGTGAAGGCGCATGTGGAGCCGCCCCAGGGGCGGGTGGTGAAGCTGTTCCGCGACCAGGGGTATGGCTTCATCGAGCTCGACGACGGCCAGGAGCTCTACTTCCACCGCAACGCGGTGGTGAACAACGGTTTCGGGCGGCTCGCCATCGGCAGCCGGGTGCGGGTGCATGTGGCGGAGAAGGAAAGCCCCGAAGGCCCGCAGGCCTCCACCGTCCATGTGATCGACTGAGCGGCTGCCGTCGCCCTCGGCCCGCTCCGCACTATGTTGTCGGAGAGGGCAGGAGGGATGCGATGGCCGCGGCTGCGCACCCGCTCGCGCGGCGCATCGACCGGGCGCTCGGCCGCCGTCCGGCCGAGCTCGTGATCCGGGGCGCCCGGCTGCTCAACACCGCGACCGGCAGCATCGCCCGCAGGGACATCGCCATCGGCGACGGCATGGTGCTGGCGGTGGGCCAGGACCTCGTGGGCGAACGGGTGATCGAGGCCCGGGGGCGGTTCGCGGTGCCGGGGTTCATCGATGCCCACGTCCATCTGGAAAGCTCCATGGTGCTGCCGCAGGCCTTCGAGCGGGCGGTGCTGCCGCGCGGCACCACCACCGTGGTGGCCGATCCCCACGAACTCGCGAATGTGCTGGGCGCCGAGGCGTTCCGCTATCTGCTCGCCTGTGCCGGGAGGGCGCAGCTTTCGCTGTTCATCACCCTGAGCTCCTGCGTGCCGGCCTCGCCGCTCGAGACCTCGGGTGCGCGCCTCGAGCTCGAGGACCTGTTGCCCTTCGCGGACCATCCGGCGGTGCTGGGGCTCGCCGAGCTCATGGACTTTCCCGGGGTGCTGGCGGGGGATCCGCGGCTCTTGGCCAAGGCCTGGGCGTTCCGCGATCGTCATATCGACGGCCACGCGCCGCTGCTCTCGGGAGCGGCGCTCGACGCCTATCTGGTGGCCGGGCCGCGCACCGACCACGAGTGCACGCGCATCGAGGAGGCGCAGGAAAAGCTCGAGAAGGGCATGTTCGTCTTCCTGCGGGAGGGATCGGTGGCGAAGAACGTCGCCACCCTCGCCCCCGTCCTCGGCGAGCGCAACTGGATGCGCCTCGGCTTCTGCACCGACGACCGCAATCCGGTGGAGATCCTGGAGGAGGGCCACATCGACCACGCCCTGCGCCGCGCGATCCGTGCCGGCGCTCCGGTGATCGCCTGCTATCGGGCCGCCACCCTCGGCGCCGCCACCGCCTTCGGTCTCCGCGATCGGGGTGTGATCGCGCCCGGCTATCGGGCCGATCTGCTGCTGGTCGAGGATCTCGAGGAGGTGGCGGTGAGCGCCGTGGTCTGCGGCGGCCGGCTGGTGGAGCCGGAGCTGTTCGCCGAACGCGAGTGGCCCGAGCCGCCCGGCCGCAACTCCGTCCGGCGCGCCCAGGTGGCGGCCGGGGATTTCGCGGTGGCGGCCGCCCAGCCGAGCGTGCCGGTGATCGGCGTGCGCCCCTTCTCCCTCATCACCGACCATCTCACCCGCAGCCTGCCGCTTCGCGCAGGTGCGCTGCAGGCGGATCCCGACCGCGGCATCCTCAAGGTCTGCGTGCTGGAACGGCACGGCCGGCACGGCCGCATCGGCCGCGGCTTCGTGGAGGGCTTCGGGCCCATGCGCGGGGCGCTGTGCGCCAGCATCGGCCACGACAGCCACAATCTGGTGGTGGTGGGGGCCGACGATGCGGACATGGCGCTGGCGGTGAACCGGGTGGTGGCGCTCCAGGGCGGTGCCGTGCTGGCGGCGGGCGGGCGGGTGCTCGCCGAGCTGCCGCTTTCGGTGGCGGGGCTCATGTCCGAAGCGGACCTGCGCGAGGTGGCCCTGGGACTGCGGACGCTCAGGCGGGCGGCGCGCGGGATCGGCTGCATCCTGGAGGAACCGCTCATGCAGCTCGCCTTTCTGCCCCTTGCCGTCATCCCCCATCTCAAGATCACCGACCAGGGCTATGTGGCGGCCTCGCCCGACGGGCTCAGGCTGCTGCGCTTCTAACCCCGCCCGGCTCTTGCGGCTCTGATGCGGAGCTGCTTCGATCGGGCGCGACGGAAACGGGCCCCATCTCCATGACCTCGCCGCCGCGACTCGAGCTTCGCGGGATCACCAAGCGCTTTCCCGGCGTGCTCGCCAACGAGGCGGTGGATCTCCGGGTCCTGCCCGGCGAGATCCACGCGCTCCTCGGCGAGAACGGAGCCGGCAAGAGCACCCTGGTGAAGATCATCTACGGGGTGCTGAGGCCCGATTCGGGCCGCATGATGCTGGACGGGGCACCGCTTCGCCTCTCCTCCCCGCGCGATGCCCGCCGGCGCGGGATCGCCATGGTGTTCCAGCATTTCACCCTGTTCGAGAACCTGAGCGTGGCGGAGAATCTGGCCCTTGGGGTGGACCGCAGGCGGCCGCTTCGGGCGCTCGTGCAGGAACTCGCGGACACCGGACGCCGCTTCGGCCTGGAGCTGGATCCCCGCAGGCCGGTGCACGAGCTCTCGGCCGGGGAACGGCAGCGGCTCGAGATCCTGCGCTGCCTGCTGGGCCGGCCGCGGCTGCTGATCATGGACGAGCCCACCTCGGTGTTGGCGCCCCAGGAGGTCACGCAACTGTTCCTGGCCCTTAGCCGAATCGCCGCCGCCGGCTGTTCGGTGCTCTTCATCAGCCACAAGATCGAGGAGGTGCGGGCGCTCTGCCACCGCGCCACGGTGCTGCGGCGGGGCCGGGTGGTGGCGCGGCTCGAGGCGCCGGCGGACACGCCCGCTCGGGAGATCGTGCGGCTGATGGTGGGAACCGAGGTGCGGGAACCGGTGCGGCCCAAGGATCCGGCCCGCGGTGGGCCGCCGCTATTGGAGCTGTGCGGCCTCTCGCTGCCGTCCGAAACACCGCTCGGCATCCCGCTGCGCGATCTGCGGCTCGAGCTCAGGGCGGGCGAGATCCTGGGCATCGCCGGGGTGGCCGGCAACGGCCAGCGGGAGCTCGTCGAGGCGCTTGCCGGAGAGCGGCTTGCCCCCCGCGCCGACATGATCCGGTTGCGGGGCCGGCCGGTGGGCCGGCTCGGACCGGCCGCGCGGCGGCGGCTCGGGCTCGCCGTGCTGCCGGAACAGCGACTCGGCCATGCGGCCGTGGCGGGGCTTGCCCTCAGCGCCAACGCGTTGCTCTCCGCCTGGCCCAAAGGAGGCCTGGTGCGGCACGGCCTGGTGCGCTGGCGGAGGGCGCGGTCCTTGGCCGCCGATATCGTGGATCGGTTCGCGGTCCAGGCGCCGGGGCGCGATCCTCCGGCGGGCCAACTGTCCGGCGGCAATCTGCAGAAATTCGTGATCGGCCGGGAACTCTTGCAGGATCCCCAAGTGCTGGTGGTGGCCCAGCCCACCTGGGGCATCGACGCCGCCTCCAGCGCCGCGGTCCACCGCGCCCTCGCCCGGCTCGCCGCCTCGGGCGCCGGCATCCTGCTGGTCTCGCAGGACCTGGACGAACTGTTCCTGCTGGCCGATCGCATCGCAGTTTTGTACCGGGGCCGCCTCCATCCTCCACGCGCCGCCCAAAGCGAGGAACTCGAATCGATCGGCCTCGAGATGACGGGTGCTGCCCGATCCGCCTCCGCCGCGCTGGACCATGCTGAGGCTTGAGCCCCGGGCATCGCCGTCGGCTTCGGCCTTGGTGCTGGCGCCGCTCGCGGCGCTGGCCCTCACCGCGTTGGTCGGAACGCTGCTGTTCCGGGCGCTGGGGTTCGATCCCGCGGCCG
>JALSGW010000427.1 GCA_026982585.1 Alphaproteobacteria bacterium
CAATCGCCCTGGAACCTGCGCACCGGGTTCCGGCTCGGTGCCCCGGCCCGACAGCGCTTCTCCTGGTGGGGAGCGGAGGGGGAAGAGGTGTGGCGCGCCGAAGCCGAGGGCGGCGGCTGGCGCATCACCGGCGGCGGCCGGTCGCTTCGGGTGAGCTGGATCCGACTCGACGGCACCCGGGTGCTCTTCGGGGTGCCCGGGGAGGGCCCGCGCGGCTTCAGCGCCTGGTTGCACGAAGGGGAGTCGATCACCGTCGCCTGCGGCAGCGAGCGGGCCACCTTCGCTCTCGATGCCGGCTCGCGTACCGGCGGCGAGAGCGCCGGCGGCGAGCGCATCCTGAGAGCACCCCTTCCCGGCCGCATCGTCGCGGTGCCGGCCGAGGAGGGCGCGCGGGTGCGGCGCGGCATGGCGGTGGTGGTGCTCGAGGCGATGAAAATGGAGCAGCGCTTGTCCGCACCCTTTGACGGGTGCCTCGTCGAGGTGCGGGTGCAACCCGGCGACCAGGTGGAGGAAGGAGCCGTGCTCGCGGTGCTGGAGCCGGAATCGTGAGGCTGGGCGCCTGTCCGTATCCGGGGCTGCCCGAGCGGGTCGAGGTGGTGGAGGTGGGACCCCGCGACGGGCTCCAGAACGAGCCCCGTGCGGTTCCCGCCGAGGCGCGGGCGCGGCTCGTGCGCGAGCTGGCCGCGGCCGGGTTGGGCCGCATCGAGGCGGGGGCCTTCGTGGCGCCGCGCTGGGTGCCGCAGATGGCGGATGCGGAACGGCTGTTCCAGGAACTCGCCGACGCCGGCCTTAAAGCCGTCCGCCTCTCGGCGCTGGTGCCCAACCTCAAGGGTCTCGAGCGGGCGCTCGCCTCCGGGGTGCGGGAGGTGGCGGTGTTCGCCGCCGCATCGGAGAGCTTCTCCCGCCGCAACCTCAACGCCTCCATCGGAGACAGCCTGGCCCGCTACCGGCCGGTGGTGGCCGAGGCGCGCGCACAGGGCCTCAGGGTGCGGGGTTACGTCTCCTGCATCGGCGGCTGTCCCTACGAGGGGGAGGTGGACCCGGCCAGGGTGGCGGCGGTGGCGGACGCCCTCTACCGCATGGGCTGCGAGGAAATCGCCCTCGGTGACACCATCGGCACCGCCACCCCGGGGCGCATCCGCAAGGTGGTGCTGGCCTGTTCGGCCCGCCTGCCCAAAGAGGCGCTCGCGCTCCACCTGCACGACACCTACGGCCAGGCCCTGGCCAACGCCTTCGCCGGCCTGATGCTCGGGATCCGCGTCTTCGACGCCGCGATCGGCGGGCTCGGCGGATGTCCCTACGCGCCCGGTGCGGCGGGCAATCTCGCCACCGAGGATCTTCTCTACCTGCTGGATGGCCTCGGCATCCACACCGGAGTGGACCGGGATCGGCTGCGGAACGCCCTGCTTTTGATCCGCGACGAGCTCGGCCTCGCCCTGCGCTCGCGGGTCGCCCGCACCATGCTCGCCGATCCCGCGCCCCCGACCTCGGCCTAACGCCAGGCCAAAAGCCGCCGCTCGAGGGCGCCGATCAGACCGGAGACGGCGAGGCCCAGCACCGACAGCAGCACCACCCCGGCCAAAAGCTGGTCGGTGCGCATGAGATTGCCCGCCTGCAGCACCAGCGCGCCGATGCCGTACTGCGCCCCGATCATCTCCGCCGCAACCAGCAACACCAGGGCGATCGAGGAGGAGATGCGGGCTCCCGCCAGGATCCCGGGAAGCGCTCCCGGAAAGAGAATTTTCCACACGATGGCGAACGGGCCGAGACCGAAACTCTGCCCCATGCGGACCAGCGAGCGCGGCACCTGGTCCACCCCGGCGTAGGTGTTGATCACCGTGGGAAAGAAGGTGCCGAGGGCGATGGTGGCCACCTTCGAGGGCTCGCCGATCCCGAACCAGAGGATGAACAACGGCAGGAGCGCGATCTTGGGGATGGGGAACAGGGCCGCCACCAGGGGCACGCCGAGGCTGCGGAACACCGAGAACATGCCGATCAGAAACCCGAACACCAGCCCCGCTGCGGTGCCGAGCCACCAGCCCCACAGCAGCCGCAGGAGGCTCGCTTGCAGGTGGCGCACGAGCTCGCCGCTTTGGGCGAGCTCAACAAGAGCCCCCACCACCGCGCTCGGTGCAGGCAGCAACAGGGGCGAGCCGAATCCCGCGCGCAGCGCCAGCTCCCAGGCCGCCAGCAGCAGGAGGAAGAAGGGCGGAGCGAGGCCGCGGATGCGCCGCGGCTGAAATCCCCGCCCCCGCCAGGGGACCGGCCGGCGCTCAGCCATCCCGGCGCACCTCCAGCTCCCGATCGGCCGCCCGCACCTCGTCGGCGATCAGATCCCAGATGCGCTTCTTGAGGCGGAGCAGATATTCGGCGTATCGGGGATGCTCCCGCTCGGCCAAAGGCACCTCCACCTCCAACACCGCCCTGATCCGCCCCGGGCGGCGGGAGAGCACACAGATCCGGTCCGCGATACGCACCGCCTCGTCGAGATTGTGGGTGACGTAGAGGGTGGTGGTGCGATGGCGCTGCCAGAGGGCGAGGAACTCCTCCATGAGCAGCTCCCGGGTCTGGGCGTCGAGGGCGGAGAGCGGCTCGTCCATTAACAGCACCGCCGGCCGCACCGCGAGCGCCCGGGCGATTCCCACCCGTTGCCGCATGCCCCCGGAGAGCTCGCGGGGAAAGGCGCGGGCGAACTCGGAAAGCCCCGCCTGGGCCAGCACCTCCCGCACCCGCTCCCGGCGCACCCGGCGCGAAAGCCGGCCTTCGAGCACAAGGGCCACGTTGCCCGCCACGGTGCGCCAGGGCAAAAGCGCGAAGTCCTGGAAGACGAAGGTCAGGGGATTGAGGCAGCCCTCCGGCGGCGCCCCCTCGAGCAGCACCCGCCCGCGCAGCGGACGCAGCAGACCGCCCGCGATGAACAACAGGGTCGACTTGCCGCAGCCGGAGGGGCCGACGATGGCGAGCCGCTCGCCGCTGTCCACCGCCAAGCGGATGTCCTCGAGGACCACGAGCTCGCCATAGCGGTGACCGATGTCCTCGAGGATCAGCCGCACGGCATACTAGCGCTTGGGGATGTTGAAGTGGCCTTCGATGAAGCTCAGGTCGAGGATGTCCTCCGCCCGCACCGACGCGTCCACCAGCCCCTGGCGCTGGAACCATTCGAGGATCGCGTAGACCGACCCGACATCAAGCCGTCCCAGGGGATCGATGTAGGGCGCGCCGTTGAGGATCGCCTCCCGGCTCGCCTTGGTGTACTTCTGGATGATCGGAATGAGCGCTTCCGCCTTCTCCCCGAACACCCGCCGGCCGTTTGCGTCGACCTGGTTGAAGGCCTCGTTGTAGTCGGTCGCGGCGCGCTGATAGGCGCGCACGAATTTCTCCACCACCTCGCGCCGCTCCATCACGTTGCGGGTGGAGGTGAACAGACCGCCGAGCTGATAGGGGGTGTACTCGTGCACCCAGCCGATGATGCGGGCTTCGCCCCGGGCCGCGAGCGGCTTGGTGATGTGGGCGGGCAGGATGATGGCGTCCACCTGACCGGTCTTCACCGCCGCGATCATCGCCGGCACGTTCTGCAGCGGCACCAGCCGCACCTCGTCCAGCGCAAAACCGAGCTTGTCGGCCAGCAGACCGATCATGAGATGGAAGCTCGATCCGTACTGGGTCATGCCGAGGCTGCGGCCGGGGAACTGCTCGGGGCTGCGGAACCCGTCCTCCCAGGCCTGGTTCGAGACCACATAGGAAGAGAAGTCGAAGCCCGGTTCCTCGCGGCTCTGGGCGCCGATCACCTTGAGCGCCCCCTGCCCCGCCAGATTGAAAAAGCCGGCGGTGAAGGCGGTGACGCCGAAATCGGCATCCCCGGCGGCGATCGCCACCGCCACCGGCTGCGCCGCGCGGAAGAAGGAGAACTCGACCTCGAGCCCCTCCTCCGCGTAATACCCCTTCTCCTGGGCGATGAAGAGGGGCGAGGAGGAGACGAAGGTGAGCGCGGCGATGCGGATCTTCTGCGCGGCGGCGGGCACGGCCCACAACAGCGCCGCGGCCGCGATCGCAAGACGCCATCCTCTCCACATACGCATCTTTGCCTCCCTGACATGCCGGCCCCAGTCTAAGGCCCCGGGCGCCGTTGCCAAGCCGGGGCGAAGCCGCCAGCCGCAGAGCCTTGCCAACAACCTTCCGAAGGATGTAGGCTTACCGCCCGAGCGGCGGCCCGGGCGACCAGGGGACAGGACCAGCGGCCATGAGCGCCATCCGCGAGCGGTTCGAGCCCTTCGAAGCGGTGCTCTATCCCAACCCGCCCCTGAGCACGCTGGGATTGGTGCTGCTGGTCGGGTTCATCCTCCTGCTCACGGTGCCCAGCGCCACCTTCTTCCTGCTCATCGGCGCCTGGCCGGTGACGGGGTTCTTCGGCCTCGAGGTGGCCATGCTGCTCACCGCCCTCCTGGTGGCGCGCAGGCGGGCGCGCATCTACGAGGTGGTCCGGCTCGATCCCTCCGGCCTCTACGTGGAGCGGATCGAGGCCTGTGGCCGGATCCGGCGCTGGCGGCTCGAGCCCTACTGGGCCCGGGTGGAGATCGAACAGCCGCCCCGCCCCGAGAGCCCGCTGTGGCTGCGAAGCCTCAACCAACGGCTCCAGATCGGCGCCTTCCTCACCCCGGAGGAGCGGCTCGCCTTCGCCCGCGCTCTCAAGCGCGCCCTCGCCCGCATGCGCACCGCCTTCCTCTAGGCTCAGGCGAAGCCCCGACCGCCCACGGCTCCCATCCGATCCCAGGCACCGCTCCTTCGGATCCCGTGTGATCCCGCATCACCAGAAGCAAGGGTGCAGGTCCCGATGACGACCCGCCGCCGCTCGGCGAGCGATCATCCCGGCTTGAGTCGCACGCCCGCTTAGCGTAGCATGAGGCTATTGTAGTGACACCGAGTATGAGCAGGAGGGTCGGGCGATGACCTTCCGGAATTCCGCCGCTCCCCAAGGGGAGGCGATTTCCGATTGCGCGGCCAACACCCGCGATTCCCTGCCGGTCGCAAGGTTGCGCGGCATCAGCCGCCTGCTGCGCCGCGTCCTCAAACGGGACGGCATCGTGAGCTGCGCCCAGCTGCTGCAGGCGCTCGGCACCCACAAGGCGCGCGCGGCGTTCGCAGGACGTTTCGGGATCTCCCTCGACGACCTCACCGCCCTGGTGCAGCGGGCGGATCTCGCCCGCATCCACGGGGTGGGCGCGGTGTTCGGGGAAATGCTCGAACAGCTCGAGGTGCGGGACGTGCAGACGCTGGCCGGCTGCGACGCCGACCGGCTCACGGTGCGGCTGCAACGGCTGCACCTCGAGCGCCGCACCGCCCGCCGCGCCCCCAACCGCGACGAGGTGCGGCACTGGATCCGCCAGGCTAGGAGCCTGCCGATCCTGGTCACCTACCTCGCCGACAGCGCACCCAGTCCCAGCACCTCCGCCATGCTGTAGAGGCCGGGCGCGCGCCCCTGGAGCCAGCGCGCCGCCCGCAGCGCGCCGCGGGCGTAGATGGCGCGGTCGCTCGCCCGGTGCACGAGCTCGATGCGCTCGCCCGGGCCGGCGAACACCACGCTGTGGTCGCCCACCACATCCCCACCGCGCAGCACCGCAACACCGATCTGGCCCGCCGGCCGCGCGCCGACGATACCGGTGCGGGCGGTCACGAGCGCCTGCTCCACATCCACGCCGCGCGCCGCGGCAGCGGCCCGCGCGAGCGCCAGAGCGGTGCCGGAGGGCGCATCCACCTTGTGCCGGTGGTGGAACTCGGCGATCTCGATGTCGAACTCCTCGCCCAACACCTCCGCGGCGCGCGCCACCAGCGCCAGCAGCAGATTGACCCCCTGGCTCATGTTGGGCGCCCAGACCACCGGCACCCGCTTTGCCGCATCGTCAAGGCGCGCCCGCTGACGGTCGTCGAGCCCGGTGGTGCCGGCGACAAGCGCCGTCCCGGCCGCGGCGCACAGCTCCGCGTTCGCCGCCGTGGCCTCGGGGGTGGAGAAGTCGATCACCACCTCCGCCCGCCGGATCACCGACCCGGCATCGCCTTCCACCACCCGCCCCACGGGCGAGGCGCCGATCAAGGCGCCCAGATCCTGACCGATGAGGGGATGGCCCGGTCGTTCGAACCCCCCGACGAGCTCCAGATCCCGCTCGGCCGCAACCTCCCGCAACACGGCCCGGCCCATCCGGCCCGCACATCCGGCAACCGCGATCCTCATGACCCACCTCCAAGCCGCCTCCGCCTCATGGAGGGAGCCTCTCTCGCTGTCAATCGCGGCTCCCTGCCATAACAGCCGCGGCGCCTTGGCGCCCCGGGCCCGGACGGGTTATGTGTGGTACGGGAATCCCTGCCCAGTCGGTCCGGGAGAGGTGCCATGGAGATCACCATTTCCGTGATCAAGGCCGACGTGGGATCCGTCGGCGGCCACACCAAACCGTCCGCGCGCATGCTCGAAGCGGTGCGCGAGGAACTCAAGGGCGCCATCGAACGGGGGCTGTTGATCGACGGCCTGGTCACCCACACCGGGGACGACATCGCCCTCATCATGACCCACACCCACGGCGCCGGCGCCGCGCCGGTGCACGACTTCGCCTGGAACGCCTTCATGCGCGCCACCGACATCGCGCGCCAGTTCGGTCTCTACGGAGCGGGCCAGGACCTTTTGGTGGATGCCCCCGCGGGCAATCTCAAGGGCGCCGGTCCGGCGGTGGCCGAACTCACCTTCGAGCATCGTCTCGAAAAGCCCCGGCCCGCCGAGTCCTTCATGGTGTTCACCGCCGACAAGTGCGGCCCCGGCGCCTACAACCTTCCCTTCTATCTCGCCTTCGCCGATCCCATGTACTGCGCCGGGCTGATGCTGCCGCAGATGATCGAGGGCTTCACCTTCCACATCATCGACCTCGAACACGCCGGCGCCGACAGCGTGATCGAACTCCACGCCCCCGAGGACCTCTATCGCATCGCCGTGCTGTTGCGGGACAACGAACGGTTCGGCATCGAATCCATCCACTCGCGCAAGTACGGCGAACAGGCGGCGGCGATCTCGGCGCACCGGCTGCACACCATCGCCGGCACCTACACCGGCAAGGACGATCCCATCGCCATCGTCCGCAACCAGGGGATCTTCCCGGCCCCGGAGGAGCTGCTCTCGCCCTTCGCCAAGGCCCACTACGTGGGCGGGGACGCGCGGGGATCCCACAACATGCCGCTGATGCCGGTGCCCGTGAACACCGCGGTCACCGGCCTCTATTGCATTCCCGTGGTGTCCTGCATCGGCTTCTCGATGGACAAAAACGGCCGCTTCTCGGACAGTATGGTGGACTTCTTCGACAACCCGGCCTGGGACGCGGTGCGCCTCAAGGCCCAGCACAAGGCCATCGAGATGCGCCAGCAGGGCTTCTCCGGACCCGCCATGCTCCCCTATTCGGAGCTCGAATACAGCGGCTACCGGGAGATCGTCGGCGGTCTTCTGGAACGGTTCCGCATCCGCAGCTGACCCCGTCCCTTGCCGCCGCGCGCGGC
>JALSGW010000428.1 GCA_026982585.1 Alphaproteobacteria bacterium
AGAGGGCGCTGGTCGCCGCCAGCTGGCTTGCGGCGGCGGGATTGCTTGCGGCGGCGGCCTTCTTGCGGCGCGATGCGGCGGAGCTTAGCTGGGCCGCTGTCGCGGTCGCCCTGCTCGCGCTGCTCGAGGGATTGTCCGCCGCACTCGAGGAAACCGAAGGGCTTCTGCGCGCTCTCCTGTTTGCCGCCCTCGGTCTCCTGCTGCTGGCCGCAGCCCGCTTGTATCGCCGGCTCGCCCCCGTACGCCGCACCCGGTCTTGCTAGAAGACGTCGAAGTCGAGGCGGATGCGGTGGCTGAGCGGGCGCGCCTGGCAGGTCAGCACGTGGCCTGCGGCGACCTCCTCCTCCTCGAGCGCGTAGTTGGCCGCCATCTCCACCTCGCCCTCGAGCAGCCGCGCGCGGCAGGTGGCGCACACGCCGGCGGTGCAGCTGTAGGGGAGCTCGATCCCGTGACGCAGCGCCGCCTCGAGGATGGTCTCCGCGCCGATCTGCATGGCGAGCCGGTGCTCCCTGCCGTCGAGGAGCAGCAGCACCTCCGCCTCGCCGCCGGCCGGGGCGCTGCCCGCAACGGCTGGCGCGGGACGCGGACGGTTGCCCTCGGGGGTGAAATATTCGAAGTGGATCCGTTCCTTCGCGACCCCGAGCGCCTCGAGGGTGTCCGCGAGCACGCCGATCATGGGCGCCGGTCCGCACAGGAACCAGGCGTCCACCTCGGCGGGATCGAACAACCGGCCGGCCCAGCTGCGCACCTTCTCCGGGGTGATGCGGCCGGAGAAGGCGCCATCGGCCTGCTCCCGGCTGAGCAGGTGATAGAGCAGAAACCGTCCCAGATGGCGGTCCCTGAGATCCTCGAGCTCCTCGCGGAAGATGATGGAGCGGACATCCCGGTTGCCGTAGAAGAGCAGAAAGCGGCTCTGTCGCTCCACTTCCAGGGTGGTCTTGAGGATCGAGAAAATGGGAGTGATGCCGGAGCCGGCGGCGAATGCCACATACAGCCGCTTCGCCTCGGGATCGAGGGGCGTGAAAAAGCGCCCCTGCGGCGGCATCACCTCGATCACCTCCCCGGGCCGAAGCCGCTCGTTGAGCCAACCCGACATGCGCCCGCCGGGCTGGCGCTTGACCGCGATCTCGAGCCTGGCTTCGGCGACGCTTGCGCAGATGGAATAGGTCCGACGCAGCTCCTCACCATCAAGGCGGCGTCTCAGCACCAGATGCTGACCCTGGATGTAGCGGAACGTGCTGGCGAGCTCGCGCGGCACCTTGAAGCGGATGCGCACGCAGTCGGGTGTCTCGCGCCGGACCTCGGCCACCTCGAGGGGATAGAAGCGGCTCACCGGGAACCGTCCTTGCTCCGTTCTCCGCCCAGAGCGCTAGCGGATGTGTCGCGGGCTGCCAAGGGTTGCCGCCCCGGGCCGGGTGCCCGATGTCAGGGATGGTCTGGTTGGGACGCGCGCTCCGTGGAGGTGCTCGTCTATCTCGTTCCGATCGCCCTGTTCATGGGTTTCCTCGGCCTGCTCGCGTTCCTGTGGGCGTTGCGCTCGGGCCAGTTCGAGGATCTCGACGGCGCGGCCGAGCGCATCCTTTTCGACGATGAGGAGGACACCGTCGGGCCCGAGCAGGACTCCCGCCCCTGAGCGCTGAAGGGACCAATCGCGGGCGAGCGCCCGAACCCAGGCTTGCGGGGAGAGGTGGACCAGATGCGCGCGGCAGCTTGTGCAGTCGCTGCTGCCGAAGCCGGCGATCGGCATCGATGCGCCCGCCCGGGCCAGATCTGCGGCCAGCTGGCATTCCCGTGCCGCGGGGAAGGGGAGCGCGAGCACGGAAGCGGCCGCGTCGAGGAGCTGGTCGACGTGCCACCTGGGCCGCCGGCCTGGTCGCAGGTGGCGGGCGATGCGCGCCCGTAGGCCGCCCGGACCACGCGCGCTGCCGCAGTAGCCATAGAGGCCGGGCGCAAGTGGACGGCCGGCCACCGCACCCCGCAGATGCAGCCGGCGCGGCAGGGCCAAGAGCAGAAGATAAGCACCCGCCGATGGAGGCAGGGCGAGCAGGGGCGCCTTGTCGGGCCCCAGGCTCACCGCAACTGGCGTCCCTCGCGACCGAGCGCCTGCTCCCGCGGCAGGGCCAGGCCGATCAGCACCTGGTAGCGGCCTGCGTCCTCGGAAAGCGGCATCAGGACCTGGTCCACCTGTTCGCGCACGCCACCCCGGCGCGCTCCGGCGGCGATGCGCAGCTCGCCTTGGAAGTCGCGGCGGGTGACCAGCGCCCCCCGGTCGTCCAGGACGGCGATGAAATAGGGTACCGCAAGCTCCAGAGGTTCCTGGGCCGCGCGTGCGAGGGTGATCTGGATGTCAAAACCGTACTCGAGCCGCACCCCATCGGCTTCGCGCAGACAGCGGCCCTGGAGGTTCTGGAGCCGCACCTCCCCCGGCCGCGCGAAGCCCGCCCAGGAGAGATCATCGGCCGCTTCGAGCCCGTAGATGAACCCCACCCTGGGACAGGACGGTGCCGGAGGCGGTGCGGTCCAGGGCAGGCCGCTGCAGGCGGCCAGGAGCAGGACCAGCGTCTGGCTCCAGACCCGCCGGGAGACCCGCATCCCGGCGCTCGGCTAGAGGCTGCTGTGGGTGCCGTCGCAGTAGGGACGGTTCTGGGTGCGCTTGCAGCCGCACAGATAGGCGGTGCCGTCCTTCTCGGCCTTGAAGCGCACCGGCTCGATGCCGGTTCCCTTGTGGGAGCCGTCGCAGAAGGGTTGCTTGGCGCTGCGTCCGCAGGCGCACCAGGCGTAGGTCTTGCCGGCCACCAGCTGGACCTCGAAGGGAGCCTTCTGGGCGATCAACGGCTCGGCCATGTGCCATCCCTCCACGCGCTGAGGTACACAACGGAAAGAGCGGTTCCGGGTGCTACCTAGTGGCAAGCGCGGCGATCCGCAACCGGGGCTGCCCTTCAGCCGCCCGGGGCGCCGAAGCGCGCCCGGCGCAGCGCTTCCACCCGGGCGGCCTCCGCCTCCCGGCCGTGTTCCCGCATCAGCGCGGCGATGAGATCGTACAGCTCGGGCCCCTTGGGTTCGAAATCCAGCACCTCCACGAGCGTGTCCATGACCACATCGGCGCGGTCCATCTGCACCAGCACGGTCGCCATCAACAGCCACATCTGGGTGCAGCTCTCATCGAGCGGCCGTGATTCGCAGTCGCCCTTGGCGGTCAGGCCGTCCACCAGGGCCTCGTAGGCCTCCTCGAACCGGCCCAGCTGGTAGAGGGCGAGGGCCTGCAGCCGTCCCGCCTCGTGGCGCTGGTCGAATCCCTCGATCCCGCGGGCCTGGGCTAAGGGCGCGAGCGCCGCCTCGGGCCGATCCGTCTGAAGGCGCACCACGCCGAGGAGCAACGACGCCATCCCCAGCTCGGGATCGAGCTCCCGCGCCCGCACGAAATCCGCTTCCGCGTCCGCAAGACGCCCCTGATCCATGCGCGCCATGCCGCGCAGCAGGTAGAGCCCGGCCCGCTCCGGCGCCACCTCGAGGGCGCGGGCGAAATAGCGTTCCGCCTTCGCGAAATCGCCGTCGGCCGCCGCCGCGTCGGCCCACTCCAGATAGGTGTCCACGATGCGCATGAGGCCGAGGCGGGCCTGTTCGTTGTCCGGATCGAGGGCGAGCACCGCCCGGTAGCGGGAGAGAGCGGACTGCTCCTTGGGGCGGGTGAGCTTGCGGGCGCGGAACAGCCGCTCCGCCTCATCCAGCAGCGCCGCCACCATGGCCTCGCGCGAGGGCCCGCCGGCCGGTGCTGTCTCGGGCGACGGCGCTGCGGGCGATGGCGTCGGTTGCGGGCGTTCGGCGAGCGCCTCGGGTGCGGTGGGCAGGGCGGCGAGGCTGGCCGGCGCCTCCTCGAGGGGGCGACGGCTGCGGTCCACCGCCAGCTCCTCGCCCTCCTTGTTGATCTCGATCAGGGTCTGAAGGCCGTCCTCGATCCGCACCTGCTCCATCACGAGCGGCGTGGCGGCAGCGAGAGCGACCCGGTAGATGCCGGCGGGAAGGGCCACGGGCGGGCCGTCGATGGTCCCACGGGCCACCACCTCGCCGGTGAGCTCCCGCACCTCGAAGGGTGCTCTAAGAGCATCTTGGATCGCCGCCTCCAGCTCGGCGGCGTTGTCCGCGGTGTAGAAGCGTCCGCCGCTCTGGGCGGCGAGGCGGGCCAGGAAGTCCCGCACCTCCGCCTTCTCGACGTCGAAGCCGACGATGTTGACCACCAGATCCAGACCCGCCTCCTGGAGCTCCGCCACCACCCGCGGCGGATAGTCGGCGTCTTCGGGCTCGGGCGCGCAGGTCTCGCCGCCGTCGGTGATCAGCACCACCAGCTTGCGCCCCGGAACATCGCCGAAGTCCTGCGCCGCCTTGCGCAGCGAGAGGCCGATCGGGGTCTGACCCTGGGGTCGGAGCCCGTCGACCAGTGTCACGAGCCGTTCCTTGTCGATGCGCTGGAAGGGGACCACGAGCTCGCTGTCGGTGCAGCTCCGTGCCTTGGGGCGGCGCGGATAGCGGTGGCCGTAGACGCGCAGCCCCACCTCCACATCGTCCGGCAGCGCCCGCACGAGGCGTTTGAACACCGTGCGGGCGGTCGTGATCTTGCGCGCTCCTTCGCGGTCGCGACCGCGCATGGAGCCGGAGGCGTCGAGGATGAAGAGGATCTTGTCGGCGGTGCCGACGCCGCGGATGCGCTCGCCGGTCTGAACCAGCCGCAGCTGGCCGCGCCCCCGTTCGGGGACGAGGGACAGCCGGTAGCGGGTGCCGGTGCGCAGGTCGCGGGCGATACGGCCGTAGAGCCCGGCGAGCGCCGCGGCGGTGGGGGCGGCGAGCGCCGATCCGCCGCCGGCCCGCGCCCAGAAGTCGAGCATCCGGGCGGGTGCCGCCCCCACCTTGTGTTCGTAGCTCCACATGCTGTCGCCCAGCGCGACCGCGTAGAGCCGCACGCCGGAGCGGCTCAGGCGGCGGAAGATGGCGGCGGAATCGGCTCGCTCGGAAATGGTGTCGGCGCCGTCCGAGAGCAGCACCACCGCCCGGTTGCCGGGGTGGTCGGCGAGCATGTCCAGCGCCGCCAGCATGGCGTCGTAGAGCGGCGTGCCGCCGCCCGCCTCGAGTTCCCGGATCCGGCTTCGCAGGAGTTCGACATCGCGCGTGAAGTCCTGGACGGTGCGCACTTCGCCGCCGAAGGTGACGAGCGCCACCTCCTCCTCTTCGCTCATGCCGGCGAGAAAGCCCTCGAGCGCGCGCCGCACCCGGGCCATCTGGGATTCCATGCTGCCGCTCGTGTCCACGAGCAGCACCGTCCGTGTGGGCGGCTCGAACACGCGTGCCAGCACCGATCCCTGTGGCAGCGCGATGGTCGCTTCAAAGCTCCGGCGCGTCCCCTCGGGCTCGAGCACCACCAAGGGCTCGCCGCCCTTGTCCTCGAGCGCGAAGCGGGTGCGCAGCTGCGGCCAGCCCTCGAGGCGCAGGCGATACAAGCCCCCCTCCTGGGCGGTGTTGCTGAGCAGGAAGAGGTCCGTTTCGCCGGGGGGGTCGATGCGCCCGGCGACGCTTTGCCCGAGCTCGATGATCTGCGCCTGGGCGGGCGTGTCGTTGGGCTCGCGCTCGGCCACCGCCGCGGAGAGATCCGGCTCCGTCCCGACAAGCTGCGCCTTGCCGGGAGCCGATTCCGCCCTCGCGCCGCGCACCAGGACCGAGCGGTAGCCGGGCCTTTGCGCCTCGATCACCCGCAGCTCGGCGAGATTGAGATAGCGGGGATGGAAGCCGGCCGTGATCGCCACCTCCAAAAAGCGCGCCCGCACCGGCTCGGGAAAGTCGATGCGCCATACGGGCTCCGCCGCGTCGCGGCGAAAGCGGCCCACCAGCGCGAACCCTTCATCGGGCCGCTCGGCCACGCTCGCCCGCACCGCAATCTCGCGCGGCGCCCGCGCGAGGAAGGGCTCGGGGGCGAGCAGCTCGAGCGCCTCGATGTCCGCCATCTCGTTGCCGGCGAAGGCGAGGAGCAAGCGCTGGGGAAAGCGCCAGCCGTCGTCCGGCCCCCAGGCGGTGTCGGGCCGGCCGTCGACGAGATAGCCGACTTCGGCATCGCGATACTGGCTCGTATAGCTGACGAGCGCCCCGCCGAGCACCGATCGGGCGATGTTGATCTCGCCTTGGGCGAGGAGGGAGGAATCCGAGCCGGCGAGTGCCGGATCCTCGTAGAGCTCGATCTCGCCAAGCTGCAGCCGATCGCCGCCGTAGTTGGCGAGGAACCGAATGCGGACGTAGCGGGCGGGAGTCGGGTTTGGGAAGGCGAAGCTCTGCAGAAGCGCTTGATTGCGCAGGCTTTCCTGGAGCACCCGCTGCCAGCGCTCGCCGTCCTCGCTCACCAGCACCTCGAAGTCCTTGGGCCGGTTGGCGGCATCGCCCAGGAAGTCGGTATCGAGGTCGTTATTAGGACGGCGCTTGAAGCCGGGGTGGATGCCCACCCCCGCAAGCCGCGTGGGGCGGGGAAGGGCGATGGTCACCTCGACCGGAAAGCGCACCGGGCTTTGGGTGGTGAAGCCGAGGGAACCGTAGGGGCCCCGGTAGGACCCGGCCACCCAGCCGTCGTTGAGGCGCTCGCGTCCCCAGCCTTGGAGGCGTTCCTCCTGGTCCGCCGCCACCACTTCGCCGCCGAGCGCGGCGAGCGCCACATTGGCTCCGAGCGGCCGCCTCTGCTCGGGCGGCACCTCGAGGATCGAGGGCCGATCGCCGCTTTTCGCCTCCAGGACCGCGATCTCGCGGAGCTCGAGCGCGCTGCCCCCCTCCAAAACAAACGCAAGCCGCAGTTCGCTGGCCGCCACCGGCGCATCCGGCACGAGCCGCAGCCAGCTCTCGTCGATGGGCGGCAGCAGCCGCGCCGCCACGCGCGCGAAGGGGCTCTCGGACGTCTCCCGTGCCCACAGCTCGATCCGCCCGGGCCAGGCGAGGCCGGATGTGTACAGCCGCACCTCCTCCACCAGCGCCGGCCGATCGCCGAGGAGATCGAGCACCACCTCCCCGCCCGCAGCGGCGATGCGCACCCCGGCGCCGTCGGTGCGGCCGTCGTTGAGCGCCCGGGCCTCGCCCTCGAGCCCGGCGGACAGCGCCGCCACCTCGCCGCCGTTTTCGACCAGCGCCAGGTTGCGCTCGCCGTCCGGCTCCTCGCCCGGCACGGCAAGCGCCGCCGCCACCGCCGCCCCCGTGCCCCGGGCGGCGAACACCTGCAGCTCCTCGAGCCTGAGCTCCGCCCCCGCAGAGAGCTCCGCCTCGAGCCACAGCCGCAGAAAGCGCGCAGGTATCGGCTGGAAGGTGAACAGCAGGCGGTCCTCCGCGACCGCCACCACCTCCGCCTGCTCGATGGGAGTGAAACCGGCGTCCGGAGGCCCGGTCGCAACAGCCAGCTCGACCCAGCGCAGCGCCTCGAGTCCAATCCCCTCGAGCGCCACCGCATCGATCAGAAAAGCGCGGTTGTCGACGAAGCCGGCCATCATCTCGGCGGTG
>JALSGW010000429.1 GCA_026982585.1 Alphaproteobacteria bacterium
GGTGGGAGGAGCGCTCGGGGGCGCCGATGCCCTCACTCTGTGGCCCTACGATGTGCTCTCCGGACCTTCCCCCAGGGGACGACGGCTCGCCCGCCACATCCACCACGTGCTCAAGCTCGAAGGCCATCTCCACCGGGTGGTGGATCCCGCGGCCGGATCCGGGTATCTCGCCGATCTCACCGACCAGATCGCCCGGAAGGCCTGGTCCAGGGTGCAGGCGATCGAGCGCGCGGGGGGGCTCGCTCGCGCCATCGAGCTCGGCATGGTCCAGGGGTGGCTGGACGAGGAGTGGCAGGCGCGCAGCGAGCGGCTTGCGCACCGGCGGGAGATCCTGGTCGGGGTCAACGGCTTCGTGCAGCTGAATGAGCGCGAGCCGGAAGAGATCGCGATGCCGGTGATCGGCCGCCGTCTGGCCGAGCCCTTCGAACGCTTCCAGCTCCTGGGCCTCGCCTATCGCGCCCGCAGCGGGCGCAGGCCGCGCGCGCTCGCTTGCTGCCTGGGTGCGCCGCGGGATGTCATCGGCCGCTTGGACACGGCCCGCCAGCTGCTCACCGCGGGCGGCTTCGAGCTCGTGGAGAGCGGGCCGCTTTCCGGGCCCGAGGAGGCGGTCCGGCGGTGGCGGCAGGAGGCGGCGGACCGTGTGGTGCTGGTCGCTTCCGATGCCGGCTATCGCAGATGGGGTGAGGCTGTGGCCCGGGCGCTTCGGGAGGCCGGCTGCGCGCATCTGGATCTGGTCGCCGGAAGCGAGGACTGGCCCGAGGGGGTGCCGCATTTTCCGGTCGACGAGCTGCTCTACGAAGGCATGCCGCTGCTTGGCCTTTATGTTCGTCTTTACCTGGCGCTGGGGGTGGAGGGGTGAGCGCGTTTCCGGATTTCAGCCGGATCCCGCTTCGGGAGGCGGATCCGGGCGATGCGGCAACCCGAGGCCGGGCGGTGGCGCCGGCAAGCGACGCTTCGGACCGGAGCCCGGGCTGGTGCAGTCCGGAGGGCATCCTGTGGCGGCCTGCGTATAGCGCGGAGGATCTGGCGGGACTCGCGCACG
>JALSGW010000430.1 GCA_026982585.1 Alphaproteobacteria bacterium
GGGCCCTGTGCTGGCGGGGGATCAGCGGCAGCCAAGGTCCGGCAGCGCGCCCGCAGGCGGCGCCGCCTCGGGGCAAGGAATCGGTGGTGACGCGCGTTAGAGGTCGGCGGGGGCGGTCAGGCCCAGCCGTTCCAGATAGGAGCGGATCTCGGCCTTGAGCCGCTCCAGACCTTCGGGGCTTTCGGCCTCGGCCCGCGCCACCAGCACCGGCTGGGTGTTGGAGGCCCGCAGCAGCCACCATCCGTCCGGACGGCGCACCCGCACGCCGTCGATGTCCGAGAACTCCGCGCCCTCCTCCTCGAGCCGGCGCTTGAGCTCCGCGATCAGCCGGAACTTGTCCTCCTCCGGGCAAGGAAAGCGGATCTCCGGCGTATTGTGGACCTCCGGCAGGGAATCCCGGATCTCCGCCAGGGTCCGCTCGCTGCGGGCCAGCACGTCCAGCAGCCGCACCGCCACATAGAGGGCGTCGTCGTGGCCGTAGAAACGGTCCCGATAGAAGATGTGACCCGACATCTCCCCGGCGAGCGGCGCGTCCACCTCCGCCATCTTGGCCTTGATGAGCGAATGGCCGGTCTTCCACATCAACGGCCGGCCGCCGTGGCGGGCGATGTCGTCGAACAGCAGCTGGCTCGCCTTGACGTCGGCGATGATGGTGGCGCCCGGGCGCCGCCGCAGCAGGTCGCGGGCGAGGATCATCAGGATCTGATCGCCGAAGATCACCCGCCCCTTGCCGTCCACCACGCCGATGCGGTCGCCGTCGCCGTCGAAGGCGATGCCGACCTCCACACCTTCCTCGCGCACGCGCGCGCGCAGGATCTCCAGATTTTCCACCACCGTGGGGTCCGGATGGTGGTTGGGAAAGCGGCCGTCCACCTCGGCGAACAGACACAGATGCCGCCCCGGAAGCTGGGCGGCGAGACGTTCCATGGCCGGTCCCGCGGCGCCGTTTCCGGCATCCCAGACCGCATCGACCGGGCGTCCACCCGTGAAATCCGCGAGCAGCCGCTTGACGTAGGAATCCAATACGCGCCGCTCGCG
>JALSGW010000431.1 GCA_026982585.1 Alphaproteobacteria bacterium
CTCGGGGCTGCGGCGAAGGGACAGGGATTGGAGCGGGTGACGGGAATCGAACCCGCGACATGCAGCTTGGGAAGCTGCCGTTCTACCACTGAACTACACCCGCCCGCTCTCTATCGTTAGGGCCTCCTTCGCCGCCGTCAAGCCCCGACCGGCGCGCGCTTGACAGGCTTCGGGCCCGCACCTAGATCGCTGCTGCAGCTTCGGGGGTGTAGCTCAGTCGGTTAGAGCGCCGGCCTGTCACGCCGGAGGCCGCGGGTTCAAGTCCCGTCACTCCCGCCATTGCCCGCATCACTCCCAACAGCCCGCCCGCACATCGATGATCCCCGCAGGACGGGAGGTGGAGCGCAGGCCCGTGCGCCCTGCGCAATCCGGCGCGCGACCCCACCCCCTTTCCGCATTCTGTGCATGCTTCTTGAAAAAAAGTGCAAAAATGGCACAGTGGCGGCGTTCGATGGGGATGCGGGCCCTATGGACGATCTCGCCTCGGCCTTCGCTCTCGCGCTGCGTCTGGTCCTCGAGGCCGATCCCGAGCTTCTGGGCATCGTGGCCCTGTCCCTGCGGGTCAGCCTGACTGCGGTGGCCATCGCCTGTCTGATCGGCATGCCGCTTGGAGCGTTGCTCGCCACCGTCCCCTTTCCGGGCCGGTCGGCCGCGGTGGTGGTGGTCAATGCGCTCATGGGCTTGCCGCCGGTGGTGGTGGGGCTCTTGGTCTATCTGTTGCTCTCCCGCTCCGGGCCGCTTGGGGTGCTGGGGCTCCTCTATACGCCGGCGGCCATGGTGATCGCCCAGACCATCCTGGTGACGCCGATCGTGGCGGCGCTCAGCCGGGCGGTGTTGGTGCGCATGGAGGAGGAGTACGGCCTGTTCCTGCGCGCGCTCGCGGTGGGCCGGGGGCGCGCCCTTTTGACCCTCCTCTACGAGGCCCGCTTCGCCCTCCTCACCGTGGCGCTGGCCGGATTCGGCCGCGCCATCGCCGAGGTCGGCGCGGTGATGATGGTGGGCGGCAACATCCGCCACGTCACCCGGGTGA
>JALSGW010000432.1 GCA_026982585.1 Alphaproteobacteria bacterium
TGGTGGGCGCACGTCGGCGGCTTTACCACCGGTCTCGTCCTGGCCCTCGTGGTACGGGTCCGCGAACGCACACCCGCACCCTCCCCCAGAAAGCGGCGTCCCGGCCCCTGGGATCGCCTGTGAGGGCGTGCGGGGCGCAGCGACCGCGGAGCGAGGAGCTGCGGATCACGGCGCGACCATCTCCACCGGGGCGCCGATCGCAAGCCCGAGCCGGTCGGCCGCGCTTCCCTCCCGCACGGCGATCTCCACGAGCCCGGCGCTGTTGACATACCAGAACGCCTCGCCGGGCGCGGCCTCGCCGAAGGTGGTGCGCCGTCCGAGCCTTCTCCCCGCCACCACCAGCACGCCGTCGCCGCCGACCATCTGCGCCCGCATGCCGGTCCAGGCGTTGCCGTAGCGATCGAGGTAGATCACTTCCGGCAGATCGTCGGGCCACTCTGTGCGGCGCATGGGGCTAAAGGAACGCAGCCCCGCCACATCGCCCTGGGCGAGCCGTGCCGCCACCGGCGCGAACAGATCGCGGCCGTGGAAACTCGCAGACAGCCGTTCGGGGCGCCAGACGATCTCCCAGCAGCGGGCCGCGGCATCCCGGCGCAGCACGATCTCGAACAAGCCGTTGTCCGGGCCCACGAACCACCGCCCAGCGCAGTCCACCACCAGCGCCCGGCGCTCCGTCCCCACCCCGGGATCGACCACGCACAGCGCCACATCCCCGGGCGCGAAACGCTCCGCGAGCGCGGCCAGCAGATAGGCCGCCGGCCGCGGGCTGAAGGGCGGTACGTCGTTCATCAGCCGCACCACCGGCACCTCGGGGACGATCCGGCGCAACACCGCCTCCATCTCGCCGAGGTAGGGGCCCTCGAGGCCGAAGTCCGTGAACAGGTGGATCATGGTTCGCCGCAGACCGTGCCGGAGACGACCCACCAGTCGGGATGCTCGGCCGAAAGCCGGGCGCGGGCGGCCTCCGCCTCCTCGGGCCGGGAGAAGAGGGCGAAACAGGCGCTGCCGCTGCCGGTCATACGGGCCAGCCGGCAACCGGGCAACAGCGCGAGACGGCCCAAAAGCTCCCCCACCGCAGGCAGCAGGGCCCGCGCGCTCGCTTCGAGGTCGTTGGCGCTCGCCTCGAGCCAGGCGAGGAAGACGGGCAGGGTGGGCCGTGCGGGAAGCGGCGGGCGCCGGGGTGTGCCGTGGTCCTTGCGCCGCAAGCGGGCATAGACGGCCGCGGTGCTCAAGCCCCGGCCGGGCCAGGCCACCAAGAGCGGCAGCTCCGGCAGCCCGCGGACCGGATCGATGCGCTCGCCGATGCCGCGGATCCGGGCCGGCCGTCCATAAAGACAGACCGGGACATCGGCCCCGACCTCGCGCGCCAGGTCCCACAGCAGGCCCTGCTCCACATCGAGCCGCCACAGCCGCACCAGCCCGCGCAGGGCCGCCGCGGCATCGCTGGCCCCGCCGCCGAGCCCGGACTGCGGGGGGATCTCCTTGCGGAGCACCAGCCGCGCACCCGCGCGCACCCCGCACGCATCCACAAGCGTGCGCGCCGCCCGCAACACCAGATTGGCTTCGCCGGCCGGCACCAGAGCGGCGAACGGGCCTTCCACCTCCAGGCGCAGATCCTCATCCGGCAGCACCGCGAGTTCGTCGGCCACCGGGCCGAACACCACCAGACTGTCGAGTTCGTGGTAGCCGTCTCCCCGCCGCCCCACCACCCGCAGGTCCAGGTTGACCTTGGCGGGTGCCCGTTCCCGCACGGGCGCCTCAGCCGCGGTCGGATCCCGCGTCGGCATAGCCGGAGGTGAGTTTGTTGCGGATGCTCTCGGCGAGCTCCGGATCGGGATCGAGCGCGAGCGCCCGCTCCCACTGGAACCGCGCCTCCCGGAACCGGCCCACCTGCCAGTAGGCATCGCCGAGATGATCGTTGATCACCGGATCGCCGGGCTCGAGCTCCACCGCCCGCTCCAACAGCTCCACCGCCCGCTCGAAGTCGCCGAGGCGGAAATAGGCCCAGCCCAGACTGTCGACGATGAAACCGTCGTGCGGCCGCAGCTCCACCGCCAGCTCCAGCATCTCCCTCGCCCGCTCCAGGTTGATGCCCATGTCCACCCAGCTGTATCCGAGGTAGTTGAGCACGAAGGGCTGGTCGGGCACGAAGGCGAGCGCCTCCAGGAACCGCTTCTCCGCCTCCGGCCAGCGACCCAGGCGCTCGAGGGTGATGCCGTGGGCGTACAAAAGGCGCCAGTGGGGCTTGCGCGGCTCTCCGATGCGCGCGAGCGCCTCCCGGTAGGCCCGCTCCGCCTCCCGGTAGTTCTCGTCGCGCCGGTACAGATCGCCCAGCGCCACCAGCGCGTCCACCCGATCCGGCCGCTCGCGGGCCATGCGCCTGAGCAGGGCGATGGCCTCGCGCTTGCGGCCCGCCGCCACCAGCGCCTCCGCCCGCAACAGCCGCGCCTGCCAGCCGACGGGCGATTCCCCGCCGATGCGCGCAACCAGGGAAAGCGCGCCCTCCGCATCGCCCCGGTCGGCGGCAAGGCGGGCCAACAGCAGCCACGCCTCGCCGGCGTCCTCGCGCAGCAGGGCGGCGAGACCCGCGAACAGCTCCGCCGGCTCCCTGAGGTCCTGTTCGCGCATCGCCCGGGCGATTCCCACAAGGGCCTCCACCATGCCGCCCACCGCGTCCGAGAAGGGCAGCGGCACCGGCTCGCCCGCCGCGAGTTGTGCCTCCAGCCGGGCCAGCCGTTCGTCGTCCGGCACCAGCTCCCGCTGCCGGGCGACCAGCGTGCGGGCGCGTTCCTCCTCGCCCGAACGCTGCCAGATCGCCGCCTGCAGCTGCACCAGCTGGCGGGCGAGCGGCTCCTCCTCGAAATCGGCGAGTCTGGAGGCGATGAGATCCTGTGCCGCATCGAGCCTCCCGGCCAGCACCAGCATCACCGCGCGCTGGTAGGCGTAGAGGCGCTCGAGCAGCGCCCGCCCCTCTTCCGCGGCGAGGCGCGCGAGTCCGCTCTCCGGACCTTCACCGGCAAAGCGCGCCCACGCCTCGAGCAGCGGTGCCACAAGCCCCACGGTGCCGGCCCGCGGCAGCGCTGCCAACCGTTCCGCCCCCTCCACAAACCGCCCCTCGCGCAACGCGTCGAGCGCCAGCACGAGCCGCACCTCGGCAAGCCCCGGCGCCAGATCCGCGAGCTGCCGGGCGGTCGCGCGGGCGCGCGCGAAGGCGCCGGTTGCAAGTTCGATCCGCAACAGCCGCCGCGCCAGCTCGACATTGTTGGGATCGGCCTCAAGCGCCTCGCGGAACAGCTCGGCCGCGGTGCGGTAATCGCCGCGCTCGAAGGCGAACCGCCCCGCGAGATAGCTCGCCGCCGCCCCGGAGGAATCCACCAGGATCGGCGCCACCCCGTCGGTGCGCGCCGCAGCGCAGCCGCCCAGCACCGTGCTCAATGCGAGGGCGACGACCGCAAACCGCCATCGCCGCCCGTGCACCCGCCCCGCCCCTGGTCCCGCCATCACCCGCATCTCGCCTCTTGACGCCGCCTGCCCGGATCCCCACTGAACGGGGCGGCGGGCCGCTCCCGGTGGAGAGGGGACCTCCCGCCGATCCAATCGGAGCGTGACGGCGATGTTGAAGACCTCGCGAAGCAAAAACGACCCCTCGGCGCGCGGACCGGCTCAGCAACTCAAAGAGTTCGCGGGCAAGAAGGTCAAGCCGGTTCTCTACGTCGGGACCGCACTCGGACACGGACGATACATAGCGGCCCAGGACGAGGCCGGCAACCTGGTGTGCGACCGCAGCGGCCGGCCGATCCCTTACCGCGAGCTCTGAGATCCCGAACCGCGGCCCGGTGCGCGTCGGGCTGCGACGTCAACAGCGTTGACAGATCTTCCCCCCCGGGGCAGAGGGGCTCGGGGAGAGGAGGTATCGGGCGCTGTCTGCGACGGCGAAGGGATGGTGAGGCACCACCAGCGGGAGGAGGCCAAGGGCGCGATCGCAGCCTGGCTCGAGTGGCATGCGCTCGCCGGTGTGGATTGCTGCCTGCTCGAGCCCGGACAGCGAGCGCCGCAGCCGCGGATGCCGCCCGCTGAACCCACGCGGCCCGGCCTGGCGCCGGAGCCCCTTGCACCACCGGGCGGTGCTGCGCCCCTGACCCCGTTGCCGGGGATGGACGCGCGCCGGATCGCCCGCTCCTGCCGCACCATCGCCGACATCGCACAGGCTCTCGAAACGTTCGAGGGCTGTCCGCTCAAGGCCACGGCAAGCCGCCTGTGCCTGTTCGACGGCAATCCCGAGGCGCGGCTGATGCTCATCGGCGAGGCGCCCGGTGCGGAGGAGGACCGCCTCGGCAAGCCCTTCGTCGGCCCGAGCGGGCGGCTGCTCGACCGCATGCTGGCCTGGGTCGGCCTCGACCGCAGCCAGGTGTATATCACCAACGTCATCTTCTGGCGGCCGCCGGGCAACCGCCCGCCCACCGCCAGCGAGCTCGCCGCCTGCCTGCCGTTTCTCGAACGCCAGATCGCCCTGGTGGCGCCGGAGCTGCTGTTGTTCCTCGGCGGGCTCGCCGCCCGCACCCTGCTCGGCCTGCAGGAAGGCGTGACCCGCCTGCGCGGGCGCGAATTTCTCTACCGCAACACCGATCTCGAAAGGGGAGTGCCGGCCTACGTCACCTACCATCCCGCCTATCTCTTGCGGCAACCTGCGCAAAAGCGCTTTTTCTGGCGCGATCTGCTCCAGGTCGCCGCACGCCTCGGTCTCGACCCCAGACCGCCCCATCCGGCCCCCTAGGGTGCCCTGGCCGCCACGCCACCGCCGCGACACTCCCATGCGCGTCCGCCCCCTCCTGTTCCTTCTCTGCCTCGCTCCCGGCCTCGCCGCGCCGCCCCTTGCCGCCGAACAGGACCGCGAGGAGCGGCGTCTCGCCCGCGTGGTTCCGGAGCGGGCGCTGGAACGGCTGCTCGATCCCCTGCCGCGGCCCCTGAGCCGCAGCGACACCGCGCTCTACCGGCGCATTTTCGCCCTCCAGGAGCAAGGGCACTTCCCCGAGGCCGACCGGCTGATCGCCCAGCTCGACAACAAGCTGCTCCTGGGCCACGTGCTGGCGCAGCGTTACCTCCACCCGACCGCCTACCGCTCCCGCTACGACGAGCTGCGGGCCTGGCTGGTCAAATACGCGGACCATCCCCAGGCATCGCGCATCTACCGTCTGGCCAAGAAGCGCCGGCCCAAGGGAGCGCCGCCGCCGCCGCGTCCGGTGCCGGGCTATCTGGGCGGAAGCGGGCAGGAACTCTACGACGACTACCGGCTGATCGACGCCCGCATCCGCCCCAAGAGCCGCTGGCTCAGGCAGCTGCAGCGGGAGGTGCGCCGCGGCCGCATCAGCGCCGCCGAACGGCGGCTTGCGGCCAAGCACGACCACGGCCGGCCGCTTGAGATCGACCTGGCGCGCTGGTTTCTGGCCCGCGCCCACCTTTTTGCCGGCCGCGACGAGCGGGCCCTGGAGCTCGCCGCACCCGCCGCCGCCCGCTCCGGCGAGGAGCAGCCGGGCATCTACTGGACCGCCGGCCTCGCCGCCTGGCGGTTGGGGCGCGCCGAGGAGGCGGCCCGCTATTTCGCGGCGCTTGCCAACAGCGAGGAGCCCAGCAACGAGGAGCGGGCGGCGGCCGCCTTCTGGGCGGCGCGCGGTTATCTGGTGGCGGGCCGGCCCAGGGCGGCGGCGCGCTTCCTCCATCTCGCCGCCTCCGCCAGCGACGGTTTCTACGGGCTGCTCGCCCAGGCCACCCTGGGCCGCCCCATCGCCTTCGGCCGCAGGGAGGAGGGGCTGCGGGATTCCCTGGTGGCGCTGTTGATCCGCTTTCCGGGATCGCGGCGGGCGATGGCGCTCGCCCAGGTGGGGCGGCTGGATCTGGCCGAGGCGGAGATCCGCAAGCTGGCCGCCCGCGCCCGGCCGCCATTGCTGCGCGCGCTCGCCGCCCTCGCCGAGAGCCTGGATCTTGCCGCCACCCAGCTGCGGGTGGCCCAGCGGCTCAGACTGGTGGACGGCGACAGCCACGAGCGCTCCGCCTTTCCGGTTCCGAAATGGGAACCCAAGCACGGCTACCGGCTCGATCGGGCCCTGCTGTGGGCGTTCGCCCGCGCCGAGAGCGGCTTCGATCCCACGGTGCGCAGCCGGCGCGGCGCCCTCGGGCTGATGCAGATCATGCCCCGCACCGCCCGCGAGATCGCCCGCAACATCCAGATCGCCTACCGCGGCCGCCGCTCGCTTCTGGATCCGCAGATCAACCTCGCGCTCGGCCAGGCCTATCTCGAACAGCTGCTGGCCGATCCGCTCGCCGGCCAGAGCCTCATCCACCTCGCGCTCGCCTACAACGCCGGCCGCGGCCGCCTCGAGCAATGGGACGAAAGGCTCGCCCGCTTCGCCGACGATCCGCTCATGTACATCGAAAGCATCCCCTTCCGGGAATCGCGCCTCTATGTGAAGAAGGTGCTGGTCAACCTCTGGGCCTACCGCGCCCGGCTCGGCCAGAGCGCGCCGTCCCTGGAAGCCCTGGCCGCCAACGGCTGGCCGCGCTATGTGGCCCTCGAAGAGAGGGACCGCGCCGATGCCCGACGCTGACCGGCCTCAGACCCGCTTCATGCCGCTCGGCATCGCGGTGCTCACCATTTCCGACAGCCGCGACCTTAAAAGCGACCGCTCGGGCGCCCTGCTCGCGGAACTGCTCACCCAGGCCGGCCATCGGCTGGTGCGCCGGGAGCTGGTGCGGGACGAGCTCGATGCCATCGTCGCCCGGTTCCGCGCCTATATCGCCGACCCCGAGGTCGAGGTGGTGCTGTCCACCGGCGGCACCGGCGTGACCGGCCGGGACGTGACGCCGGAGGCGCTGGCGCAGGTGGCCGAAAAGCCCATCCCGGGCTTCGGCGAGCTCTTCCGCTTCCTCTCCTTCCAGAAGATCGGCACCTCCACCATCCAGAGCCGGGCCGCGGCGGCGGTGGCGGGCGGCACCTACATCTTCTGCCTGCCCGGCTCCCCGGGCGCCTGCCGCGACGCCTGGGAGCTGATCCTGCGCGAACAGCTGGACATCCGCCACCGACCCTGCAACTTCGCCGAACTCCTGCCCCGGCTGCGGGAACAGGAGCGCGGCTAGAAACGCACCCGGGCGGAGAGCGAGAACAGATCGACCCGGTTCGCGTAGCTGGCGGAAAGATTGCCCCGGAACCGGTTGCCCACCCCGGCGGTGGTGAGCCGCAGCTCGGCGTCCTCCACGAACAGGTGCACGTAGCCGAGGTCCACCTCCACGCCCGGCCGCGGCCGCCAGCTCAGCCCGAGGCTCACCCACCAGCGGTCGTTGCCGGGAATGCGCGGCGTGCGGAAGGCGTTTTGGATCGGCGTCTGGTCATGGGCCACCCCGGCGCGCAGGATCCAGTCCTCGCCC
>JALSGW010000433.1 GCA_026982585.1 Alphaproteobacteria bacterium
GGTCCCGCCGTAGCCCTGGGGTGGCACGCTCTCGATCAACGGCAGGATCATCGCCACACGCATGCGCACATCTCCTCCCTCGCGCGCGTCCAGAACACACACGAACCAAGGAATGGCGCAGTCCGGTCCTGGGGTGAGATCCGAAAGCGCGACCGTCACCCAGCATATAGGCGTGCGAGCGGATCCGAGCAATCGCGGCGGCGAGCCCGCGCGCGGGCGCAGGCGGTCCCTTCACCACACCGGCTGTTCGGCCACCTTCTCGAGCAGGAAGTCGCGGAACACGGCCACCCGCTTGCTCGCCCGAAGTTCGCTCGGATAGACGAAATAGGCGGTGAAGCTCGGCCCCTCGAGCTCCGGCAAGACCCGCTCGAGCCGGTAGCTCGTGGAGGCGAGATAGTCGGGAAGGGAGGCGAGGCCCACCCCGCGCTCGGTGGCCCGCAGCATGCCGTAGACGTTGTTGATGCGCAGCACCGCCCGTCTCGGCGGCCGCTCGTCGCCCGGATCGCGGCCGGCGGTGGTGATCCAGTTGAGGCTGCCCACCGGCGGCTGGGTCTCGTCGCCGTAGGTGATCAGGCGATGGCGGTCGAGCTCCTCGGGGCTCTCGGGCTTGCCGTAGCGGTCGAAGTAGCTCTTGCTGCCGTAGATGTGGGTGTGCACGGTCATCAGCCGGCGCTGCACGAGATCGGGCTGGCGCGGCTGGTGCAGCCGGATGGCGACGTCCGCCTCCCGCATGGTGAGATCCAGGTCCACGTCCGTCACCACCAGGCTCAGGGTGATATCCGGATAGCGCTCGCAGAACTCCGCCAGGTGGGAGGCGAGCCAGACCGTGCCCAGTCCCACCGTGGTGTTGACACGCAGGTGTCCCGCCGGACGGTCGCGGCTCTCGCTCAAGGCGGCCTGGGCGCGGGCCATGCGTTCGGCCATCTCCCGCGCGGTCTTGAGCAGGAGTTCGCCCTGTTCGGTGAGCACGAGCCCGCGCGCATGGCGGTGGAACAGGGTGACACCGAGGTCCTCCTCCAGCGCCCCCATCTGGCGGCTGATGGCGGATTGGCTGAGCCCCAGCCGTTCCGCGGCCCGCGTGAAGCTGCCGGCCTCGGCCACGGCCAGGAACACGCGCACGCGATCCCAGTTGAGCACTTACCCTCCCGGCGCCCTCTTGTGATTATGCGCCTGCGACCGCGTCCTGCTCGGCAAGATAGCGTTCGGCCTCGAGTGCCGCCATACATCCGCTGCCGGCGGCGGTCACCGCCTGCCGGTAGATCTTGTCCTGCACATCCCCCGCCGCGAAGACGCCGGGCACACTGGTGCGGGTGCTGTGGCCGGGGGTCTTGATGTAACCCTGCTCGTCCATCTCCAGCTGGCCGCGGAAGAGGCCGGTGGCGGGATCGTGGCCGATGGCGATGAACACCCCGTCCACGGCGAGCTCCTCCACCATACCGGTGCGCACGTCGCGAAGCCGCAGCCCCACCACCCGCTTCACCGGCTCCTCCTCGCCCAGCACCTCCACCACCACCCGGTTCCAGTGGGGCTGGATCTTGGGATTGCGGAACAGCCGGTCCTGCAGCACCTTCTCCGCCCGCAGCCGATCGCGGCGGTGGATGAGATGGACGCGCTCGCACATCTGCGAGAGATAGAGCGCCTCCTCCACCGCCGTGTTGCCGCCGCCCACCACCGCCACCGGCCGGCCGCGGAAGAAGAATCCGTCGCAGGTGGCGCAGGCGGAGACGCCGAAGCCCTGGAAGCGCTTCTCGCTGTCGAGGCCGAGCCAGCGGGCCACCGCCCCGGTGGCGATGATCACCGCATCGGCGGTGAACTCCAGGCCGCCGTCGGTGCGCAGGCGGAACGGCCGCCGGCGGAAATCCACCTCAATCACGAGATCCAATACCAGCTCGGCCCCGCAGCGTTCCGCCTGCTTGGCCATCTGCTCCATCAGCCACGGCCCCTGCACCGCTTCGGCGAAGCCGGGAAAGTTCTCCACATCCGTGGTCATGCTCAGCTGTCCGCCCGGCTGCAGCCCCTGGATCACCACCGGCCTCAGATTGGCCCGGGCGGCGTAGATGGCGGCGGTGTAGCCGGCGGGACCGGAACCGATGACGAGGACGCGTGCGTGGCGGGCCATGGGTCTCTCCGGGAGCGGGTGTTCAGCCGTAGCGGACCTCCAGGATCTCGAAGTAGCGGATGCCGCGCGGCGTCTGCACCTCCACATGCTCCCCGGCCTCGCGGCCGATCAGCGCCCGCGCGAGCGGCGAGTGGATGGAGAGCAGGCCCTTTTGGATGTCCGCCTCCTCCGGCCCGACGATCTGGTAACACAGTTCCTCTTCGCTCTCCTCGTCGAGCAGGCGCACCTTGGCCCCGAACATGATCTTGCTGCCCGAGAGCCGGGAGACGTCGATGATCTCGGCGCGGGCGAGCTTGTCCTCGAGCTCCATCACCCGCCCCTCGATGAAGCTCTGCCGTTCCCGGGCCGCATGGTATTCCGCGTTCTCCGACAGATCGCCGTGCTCGCGGGCGGCGGCGATGGCCTTGATCACCGCCGGCCGTTCCACGGTCTTGAGCCGGCGCAACTCCTCGGCGAGCCGCGCATAGCCTTCCGGCGTCATGGGGATCTTGTTCGACATGACCGCCTACGTTCCGCCTGTGCTGGGGAAAAAGCCCGGCTCTGCCGGGCGTGGGGCGTTCATCCCGCTGCTGTCGACTCTAGAGCGCCATAGTAGGATTGCAACGGTGCCACCTCGAGCTCCCCGCGCACGAGCCGCTCGAGCGCCCTGAGCGCCGCCCGCGCACCCGCCACCGTGGTGAAATAGGGCACGCGTTTGAGCAGTGCGGTGCGGCGCAGCTCGTAGCTGTCGCGCACCGCCTGGGCGCCCTGGGTGGTGTTGATCACAAGCGCGATGTCCCCGTCCTTGAGCCGGTCCACGATGTGGGGCCGGCCTTCGTGGACCTTGAACACCAGCTCCACCTCGAGACCGGCGCGCCTCAAGGCTTCGGCGGTGCCGCGGGTGGCGATCAGGGTAAAGCCGAGCTCGGCCAGCCCGCGCGCGATCGCCACCAGCTTCGGCTTGTCGCTGTCCCGCACCGACAGGAACACCCGACCCGCGCGCGGCAGGGCGTTGCCGGCGGCGATCTGGGCCTTGAGGTAGGCGGTGCCGAAGTCCCGATCGATTCCCATCACCTCGCCGGTCGACTTCATCTCCGGCCCCAGCAGCAGATCGACGCCGGGGAAGCGGGCGAAGGGGAACACCGCCTCCTTCACCGCCACATGCGCGAGCGGCCTGGGCTCGAGGCCGAACCGGGCGAGGGGTTCGCCGGCCATCACCTGGGCGGCGATCTTGGCGATCGGCAGACCGATGGCCTTGGCCACGAAGGGCACGGTGCGGCTCGCCCGCGGATTGACCTCCAGCACGAAGGGCTCGCCGTCCTTCACCGCCATCTGCACGTTCATGAGCCCGCGCACCCCGAGCGCCCGGGCGATGCGCTCGGCCTGATCGCGGATGACCGCCTGGAGCGCCTCGGAGAGTTCGAAGGGCGGCAGCGCGCAGGCGGAATCGCCGGAATGGATGCCGGCCTCCTCGATGTGTTCCATGATACCGGCGACGAACACCGTGCTGCCGTCGGCGAGCACGTCCACGTCCACCTCCACCGCGCCCTCGAGGTAGCGGTCCACGAGCACCGGCCCGAACTCCGAGGCTCTGGCGGCCTCGGCGAAGAAGGATTCGAGCTCCTCCAGCGACCGGACGATGCGCATCGCCCGGCCGCCCAGCACATAGGAGGGGCGCAACAGCACCGGCAGGCCGAGCCGCTCCACCAGCGCCCGCGCCTCCTCCAGCCGGGCGCAGACGCCGCTCGGCGGCTGCTTGAGGGCGAGGCGCTGCAGCAGGTTCTGGAAGCGGTCGCGATCCTCGGCGAGATCGATGGCGTCCGGAGAGGTTCCGAGAATCGGCACCCCGGCCCGCTCCAGCGCGCGTGCGAGCTTGAGCGGCGTCTGGCCGCCGAGCTGCACGATCACGCCCAAAAGCCGCCCCCGGCTGGCTTCGACGCGGCAGATCTCGAGCACGTCCTCCGCGGTCAGGGGCTCGAAATACAGGCGATCGGAGGTGTCGGGATCGGTCGAGACCGTCTCCGGGTTGCAGTTCACCATGATGGTCTCGAGGCCGCGCTCGGCCAGGGCGAAGGCGGCGTGCACGCAGCAGTAGTCGAACTCGATGCCCTGGCCGATGCGGTTGGGACCGCCGCCGAGGATGATCACCTTGTCCCGCCCGCTCGGCGCCGCCTCGCACTCCGGCGTCTCCCCCGGCACCGGCGGGGTTTCGTAGGTGCTGTAGAGATAGGGCGTGCGGGCCTCGAACTCGGCGGCGCAGGTATCGACCCGTTTGAAGACCGGCCGCACCCCAAGCCGCGCGCGCAGCGCCCGCACCTCATCCTCCGCCACCCCGGCGAGCCGGGCGAGGCGGGCGTCGGAAAAGCCCAACGCCTTGAGCCGGCGCAGTTCCTCGGGCCGCTCGGGAAGCCCGTTCGCGCGGACCATATCCTCGATCCGCACCAGCTCCTCAATGCGGGCCAGGAACCACGGATCGATGTGGCACATCTCCGCCACCTCGGAGACCGCAAGGCCGAGGCGGAAGGCCTGGGCCACATAGCGCAGCCGCTCCGGTGTGGGCCGCCCGAGCACCGCCCGCAACGCCTCCTTGGGACGCTCCGGATCGAGGTCGGGCACCGCGATGTCGTCGAACCCGCTGAGCCCCACCTCGAGCCCGCGCAGCGCCTTCTGCAGCGCCTCCTCGAAACAGCGGCCGATGGACATCACCTCGCCCACCGATTTCATCGATGTGGTGAGCACCGGGTCGGTTTCCGGGAACTTCTCGAAGGCGAAGCGCGGTACCTTCACCACCACATAGTCGATGGTGGGCTCGAAGGAGGCCGGGGTGACGCCGGTGATGTCGTTGTCGATCTCGTCCAGCGTGTAGCCGACCGCGAGCTTGGCCGCCACCTTGGCGATGGGGAAACCGGTCGCCTTGGAGGCGAGGGCGGAGGAGCGGGAGACCCTGGGGTTCATCTCGATCACCACCATCCGCCCGCTCGCGGGATCAACGGCGAACTGCACGTTGGAGCCGCCGGTATCCACGCCGATCTCCCGCAGCACCGCGATGGCGGCGCTGCGCATGCGCTGGTATTCCTTGTCGGTCAGGGTCAGGGCGGGAGCGATGGTGATGGAATCGCCGGTGTGGACCCCCATGGGATCGAGGTTTTCGATGGAACAGACGATGATGCAGTTGTCGGCCCGGTCCCGCACCACCTCCATCTCGAATTCCTTCCAGCCGAGCACGCTCTCCTCGACGAGCACCTCGCCGATCGGCGAGGCCTCGAGCCCGGCCCGCACGATGTGCTCGAACTCCTCGCGGTTGTAGGCGATGCCGCCGCCGGTGCCGCCCAGGGTGTAGGCCGGCCGCACCACCGCCGGCAGACCGACCAGCTCCAGGGCCTGGCGTGCCTCGTCCAGACTGTGCACCGCGCGGCTGATCGGCAGGTCCAGTCCGATATTGGCCATCGCGCGGCGGAACAGCTCCCGGTCCTCCGCCTTCTCGATGGCCTCGAGGGAAGCGCCGATGAGCTCGCAGCCGTAGCGCTCCAGCACCCCCTCGGTGGCGAGCGTGCGGGCGATGTTGAGCGCCGTCTGCCCGCCCATGGTGGCGAGCAGCGCATCGGGACGTTCCCGCGCGATCACCTTCTCCACGAACTCGGCGGTCAAGGGCTCGATGTAGGTGGCGTCCGCCACCTCGGGGTCGGTCATGATGGTGGCCGGGTTGGAGTTCACCAACACCACCCGATAGCCCTCCGCCCTGAGCGCCTTGCAGGCCTGGCTCCCCGAATAGTCGAACTCGCACGCCTGGCCGATGACGATCGGCCCGGCGCCGATCACCAGGATGGAGCGGATATCGGTACGTTTCGGCATGGTCAGGCCTTGGCTTGGGCGATCAGGGCCCGGAAACGGGCGAACAGCTCGCGGCAGTCGGCGGGACCGGGCGAGGCCTCGGGGTGGAACTGCACCGAGAAGGCGGGGTGGATGCGGGAGCGGATGCCCTGGATGGTGCCGTCGAAGAGGGAGCGGTGGGTGACCTCCACCTCCTCCGGCAGCCCTTCGTCCGAGAGGGTGAAACCGTGGTTCTGGCTGGTGATCGCCACCCGGCCGGTGGCGAGCTCCTTGACCGGATGATTGGCGCCGTGATGACCGAAACGCATCTTCACCGTGCGGCCGCCGAGGGCGAGGCCGAGCATCTGATGGCCGAGGCAGATCCCGAACAGGGGCACGCGCGCCGCAAGGAGGCTCCGGATCTCCGGCACCGCCCAGCGGCCGGTGGCGGCCGGATCGCCGGGACCGTTGGAGAGCAGCACGCCGTCCGGAGCAAGGGCCAGGATGTCGGCGGCGCGGCTGCGCCCGGGCACCACCTCCACCGCAAACCCCGCATCCACCAGCTCCCGCAGGATGTTGCGCTTGACCCCGTAGTCCACCACCACCACCCGCGGCCCGTCCTCGACACCGCGGCGCCGGTAGCCGTCCGGCCAGCGCCACACCCCTTCCTCCCACACATAGCGCTGGGTGCAGCTCACCTCGTCCACGAGATCGAGCCCCTCGATGCCCGGCCAGGCCGCGGCGCGCGCCGCGAGCGCCTCGAGGTCGAGCGCCTCCCCGGGCCGGTAGGCGATCGCCGCCTTCTTGAAGCCCTCATCGCGCAGGATGCGGGTGAGACGGCGGGTGTCGACGCCGGTTACGGCGAACAGCCCGTGCCGCTCCAGCCAGCGCCCGAGAGAGGAAAAGGCGCGCCAGCTGGAAGGCTCGCCGATCGCAGAGCGGGTCACCATGCCCCGCGCATAGGGGGTCTGGGCCTCCACATCCTCCGCGTTGGTGCCGACGATGCCGATGTGGGGGAAGGTGAAGGTGATGATCTGGCCGGCGTAGGAGGGATCGGTGAGGATCTCCTGGTAGCCGGTCATGCCGGTGTGGAAGACCAGCTCCCCCACCTGCTCGCCGGGCGCCCCGACGCCGAACCCCCAAAACGCCCGCCCGTCCTCGAGCACGAGGGCTGCGTCGGGACGGCGCACGCTCCTGGAATGCATGGACGTGGATCCGAAGACGAGGTCCGGGGCGGCCCGCTCCGCATTTAGCAGCCCGCACCCGACCGTCAAGCGCGGCACGCCCGCCCCAAGGCCCGACCCGCGCCGGGGCCGGCGCCAACCGCCCCGGAACCGAAGAGCCGATGCGAGCCGCACTGCGACAAGGGCGCACACCCGCCGAGCCGGCAAAACCGCCCCGCCGAGCGAGCGGGCCCGCACCCGCTGATCCGGCAAGGCCGTGCCCGGCCGGGACCGGGCGCAGC
>JALSGW010000434.1 GCA_026982585.1 Alphaproteobacteria bacterium
GTCCGTCTCCGGCCTCTCGGGCAGGCGTCGTGCGGTCTTGAGGATCAGATTCCGGTAGCCCGGGCGCTCGTAGTTGAGCCGCTTCGCGAACCGGGCCAGGGTGCGCGCCCGGCGCGCCTCCCGAAGCTCCCGGGCCAGGATCCCGAGCAGCTGTTCGTCGGGCGGAAAGGACGGCCCGTCCCGGGACCGCAACAGGGCCGCGGTCTCGGGCAGGGTCTCGGCCAGCTCCTTGTTGGCCACCGCGAGCCGGAGCATGCCGAGGATGGGCAGCAGGAAGAACAGCAGGAGGAAGACCACGAGCGGCACGGTGAGCGCGAAGGCGAAAAGCCGCCGCCGCCGCTCGCGCCGGGCCACCTGGCGGCGGAGGTCGGCCTGCGGAACCGCGGCGACGGCCTCGATCATGCGCGCCCTACTGGGCTGCCCAGGCATTAAAGCGCTCGGTGAGCGCCTCCACGTTCTCGACCCAGAAGTCGCGGTCGAAGAACAGGCCGGAATCGATGTTGCCCGGCGTGCCCGGGATGTCGGCGATCACCTCCTCGGGAATGAGCTCGGCGGCGTCCACCCGGGTCGGCCCGTAGGGAATGAGCGCGGCAAGCGCCGCCTGACGGTCCGGGCGCGAGGCGAAGGCGATGAAGGCCATCGCTTCGTCCTTCTTGTCCGAGTTGGCGAGGATCACCCAGCTGTCGATCTGGTAGACGTAGCCCGCCTCCCAGGCGATCTTGAAGTTGCGACCCTCGCTCTGGTTGGCGGCGGTGATGCGGCCGTTGTAGGCGCTGGTCATCACCACCTCGCCGGCGGCCAGAAGCTGCGGCGGCTGGGCGCCGGCCTCCCACCAGATGAGGTCGTCCTTGATGGTCTCGAGCTTGGCGAAGGCCCGCTCGACGCCTTCTGGGGTGCGCAACACCTCGTAGATGCGATCGAGCGGCACACCGTCCGCCATCAGGGCGAATTCCAAAGCCTGCCGGGGACCGCGCCGCAGCGCCCGCTTGCCCGGATATTTCTCGGTGTCGGCGGA
>JALSGW010000435.1 GCA_026982585.1 Alphaproteobacteria bacterium
ACGGTGTCCGTGCGCGACTCGGTGGCGGTGCCGAGCAACCGCTCGAACAGCTCCTCCGCCTCCTCGGGCGGATCCGCATGCAGGGTCACGCTCGCGAGCCGGCGGCAGCCGTTCGGGTGCTGCAGCCATTCGCGACGGCGCAGCGCCTGCGGGGTATGATGCTGGCAGGCGAACAGCCACAGGCCGAGGCATTGCGCCGGCGGCAGCGGCACGGTGGCAAAGGCGAGCGGCTCCCCATCGGGCAGGGTGCGGGAGAGTTCCTCGGGCCCTTCGGGCGAAAAGCCGAGGCGGCGCCACGCCTCGACGGTGGCTTGCGCGTCGTCGGTGGTAAGGGCGAGCCCGCACAGACCCTCGCCCTGTTCGGCCAGAAAGGCCTCGAGCTCCGGCCGCCTTTTGGGGTGTTCGCCGGTGAAGCCGATCAGCTCGATGTAGCTGTTCTCCAGCATGATGCAGCGATTGGCGGTGCCCCAGCGGGGATGCACGCCGGGCGGGGTGAGGGCGAAGCCGAGACCCTGCCAGCGCTCCGCCGCTCGCTCGAGATCGCGCACCGCCACCAGCACATGGTCGATCCCGCGCAGATGCCGGTCCACCGAAGCCTCCTCACCGATCACGGCCTCTCGCCGTGGGGGCCAACAGCTGGTAGCTAGCCTCCCCGCGGCCGGAGGGCAATGAGGAGGATGTGCGGCGTCATGACCGTGGGCATCATCTGCGCCATTCCCGAGGAGCTGGACGATCTGCGGCAACGGCTTGTGCTGCGCGGGGAGGAGCTTCGGGCGGGCCTCGCCTTCCTCGAGGGCGCGCTTCTGGGGGTGCCGGTGGTGTTGGTGGGAGCCGGCATCGGCAAGGTGAACGCGGCCGTCACCGCCACGCTGCTCGCCGACCGCTTCGGCTGTGATCCCATCGTCTTCAGCGGCGTCGCAGGCGGTCTCGATCCGGCGCTCGGCATCGGCGATGTGGTGATCGCGGAGCGGGCCGTGCAGCACGACGCCGGGGTGATGGAGGAGGGGCGGCTGCGGGTCTATCAAGCGGGCCACGTGCCGTTCTTCAATCCGACGGACCGGCTCGGCTTTACGCCTCCCGCCCCGCTGCTCGCGCGGGTGCGGGAACGACTGGCAGGCTTCCGCCTTCCGCCGCTCTCCTCCCACGCCGGCGGCACCGGCAAGGCGCCGCGCATCGTCTTCGGCACGGTGCTCTCGGGCGACCAGTTCATCGGCTGCGAGGCCACGCGGGAGCGGCTGTTCCGCGAACTCGGCGGCCAGGCGGTGGAGATGGAGGGAGCAGCGATCGCCCAGACCGCCGAGCGCTTCGGCGTCGGCTGGCTCAATGTGCGCGCCCTCTCCGACCTCGCCGGCCGCACCTCGCGCTTCGACTTCGCGGCCTTCGTCTCCGAGGTGGCCCGGCACTCGGCCGCCATCCTCCTCCACCTGTTGCCGGTTCTGGATGCGGTCAGGGAGAGTGGAGCTCGGTCTCGAGCCGGCGCAGCTCGAACGCCATGATCTCAAGCCGGCGCTCCATGCGCGCGATGCGCGCATCCATTTCGAGCAGCAGCCGGCAGAGGCGAAGCCCCTCTCCCTCAGGCGCGAAGCCGAGTGCGAGACAGCGCTTCTCCAGGCGCTCCTCGGCCAGCTGCGCCGCATCGCCGATCGCGGCGCAGCCGGCGAGCAGCAGCATCGCGAGAGCGCTCAGCCGCCGTCCCGCCACGGCACGCCCCCCTCCGGCCAGCTGCGCGCGATGGCCTCGGGTTCGGGCTTCGGCGGTGCCGGCTGGGAGGCCCGGGCGGTTCCGACGTACAAGATCCCGAGCAGCCGCTCCTGTTCGCCCAGGCCCAGTCCTTTCCGCACTGTTGCGCTGTAGGCCGGGGTCCCGGTGGCCCATTTGGCGGCGAAGCCGCTCGCATGGACGGCGAGGAGCAGGTTCTGGATCGCCGCCGCCGCCGCGGCGATCTGTTCGATTTCGGGGATCTTCGGGTGTGCCGGATCGATCCGCGCCACGGCGAGGATGACGAGCGGCACCCGCTCGGGGTTGCGGCGTTGTTTCTCCCGCTCCTCCGGCGACGCATCCGGACGGGCTTCCAACAGGGCCCTCGAGAACAGTTCGCCGAGCCGGGAACGCGCCTCGCCCTGGACCAGGAGGAAGCGGAAGGGGACGAGCCGGCCGTGGTCCGGCGCCGCCCCCGCCGCCTCGAACCAGCGGCGCAGCAGGGCCGGATCCGGCCCCGGCGGTCCCAGTTTGACCGGCGGCACCGTGCGCCGGGTGAGCACCGCTTCCATGAGCTCCATCCGTCCTTCCTCCCCTCCAGAGCAGGACCTCTCAGTACGACTTCGGCAGGCCCAGCACCTTGTGGGCAAGATAGGCGAGGACGAGGTTGGTGGACACCGGGGCGGTGCGATACAGACGGGTCTCGCGCCACTTGCGCTCGACGTCGAACTCGCGCGCGAAGCCGAAGCCGCCCAACACCTCCAACGCCACCTCCGCCGCCTGCCAGGACGCCTCGGAGGCGAGCAGCTTGGCCATGTTGGCCTCGGCACCGCACGGACGGCCGCCATCGAACAGGGCGCAGGCCTTGCGCACCATGAGCTCGGCCGCCTCCCTGGCGGCGTAGGCGCGGGCGATCGGGAACTGCACCCCCTGGTTCTGGCCGATCGGACGGCCGAACACCCGGCGCTCCCTGGCGTAGGCGCTCGCCCGTTGCACGAACCAACGCGCGTCGCCGAGACACTCGGAGGCGATGAGGATGCGCTCGGCGTTCATGGCGTCCAGAATATAGCGGAACCCCTCTCCCTCCTCGCCGATCAGGGCGTCTTCGGGAAGCCGCAGCCCGTCGAAGAAGATCTGGGTGGTGTGGTGGTTGATCATGGTGGCGACGGGCCGGATCTCGAGCCCGCGGCCGCGGGCGGTGCGCAGGTCGACGAGGAACAGGGAGAGCTCCCCGGACCGCCTCTTCTCCCTGCCCGATGGGCCGGTGCGGGCCAAAAGCAGCATGAGATCGGAGTGTTCGGCCCGGCTGGTCCAGATCTTGCTCCCCTCCACCACCCAGCCCCCATCCGTGCGCCGGGCGCGGGTGCGCAGCGCCAGGGTGTCGCTGCCGCTCTCCGGCTCGGTGACGGCGAAGGCCTGCAGCCGCAGCTCGCCGGTGGCGATGCCGGGCAGGTAGCGGCGCTTTTGCTCCTCGCTGCCGTGGCGCAAGAGCGCCGCCATCATGTACATCTGGGCGTGGCAGGCGGCGGCGTTGGCTCCCGAGGCGTGGATGGTCTCCAACACCACGCTCGCCGCCCGCAGCGGCAGCCCGAGGCCGCCGTAGGCCTCCGGGATGAGCAATGCGAAACAGCCGGCTTCCGCGAGCGCCGCCACGAACGCCTCCGGATAGGCCCGCCGCTCGTCCAGATCCCGCCAGTAGGCGTCGCCGAACCGCGCGCACAGGCGCCCGATCGCCTCGCGCAGCTCGGGGTAGTCCTCGTCGATGCGCATCTGAAGCGCGTCCATGGTCTCCCCCCGCCGTTGCGACCGCCCCGGTTGGCCGGGACGATCCGCACCGCTACCTTGTCGCCGGAAAAAGCGCGGGGCGGCGTCATGGGGCAAGGGTCGTTTTTCGCGGAGCTTGAAGAAAGTTTCGCACGGCATCGCGACCGGCAGGCGATCTACGAGCCGCGCACCGGCCGCAGCCTCTCCTATGCCGAGCTCGAAGCGTCGATCGGCGCCTGGGCGGCTCGGCTCGCTGCGGCGGGACTGGTGCCGGGGGAGCGGGTGGCGGTGCAGGTGCAGAAGTCTCTCGAGGCGCTCCTGCTCTATCTCGCCTGCCTGCGCTCCGGCCTGATCTTTCTGCCGCTCAACCCGGCCTATACGGCGGGCGAGCTCGAGCACATGCTCACCGACGCCGAGCCGGCGCTGTTCGTCACCGATCCCGCACGGGAGGCGGAGCTCGCCCCGCTCGCACGCCGGCACGGCGTTCGCCTGGTGTGGACGCTGGATGCGGCGGGACGCGCCCGGCCCTGGGATGCCCGGGAGCCGGCGCCCCCTCCCCCGCCGCCGGTGAAGGGCGAGGACATCGCCGCCCTGCTCTACACCTCCGGCACCACCGGCCGTCCCAAGGGAGCGCCGCTCGCGCACCGCAACCTCGCGAGCAACGCCCGCGTGCTGGTGGAGGCCTGGGGCTTCACCGCCGAGGACGTGCTGCTCCACGCCCTGCCCATCTTCCACGTCCACGGCCTGTTCATCGCCTGCCACTGCGCGCTTCTCGCCGGGGCGCGCATGCTGTGGCTGCCGCGCTTCGAGGCGGAAGAGGTGGTAAGGCTTCTGCCCGAGGCGACGGTGTTCATGGGCGTGCCCACCATGTACGTGCGCCTGCTCGAGCGCCCGGAGCTCACCTCCGAGCGCTGCCGGCGCATGCGGCTGTTCATCTCCGGCTCGGCACCGCTTCCCGCCCAGGTCTGGCACGCCTTCAAGGAGCGGACCGGCCATGAGATCCTGGAGCGCTACGGTATGAGCGAGATCCTCATGCACACCGGCAATCCGCTCCACGGGGAGCGGCGGCCGGGCACGGTGGGACGCCCCTTTCCCGGCTCCGAGGTCAAGATCGTCGACGAACGCGGGCGCGCGCTTGCCCCGGGACGCGTGGGCGAGGTGTTGGTGCGCGGTCCCAACGTGTTCTCGGGCTACTGGCGGCGGCCGCAGCTCCAGCGCGAGGTGTTCACCGAGGACGGCTGGTTCCGCACCGGCGACCTGGGCTATCTCTCCGAGGACGGCTATCTGACCCTGGTCGGCCGCAGCAAGGACCTGATCATCACAGGCGGTCTCAACGTCTACCCCAAGGAGGTGGAGGAGGTGCTGGATTCGCTGCCGGGGGTGCGGGAAAGCGCCGTCTTCGGCCTGCCCCACCCGGACTTCGGCGAAGCGGTGACCGCGGCAGTGGTGCCGGAGCCGGGCTCCAGGTGGGACGAACGCCGCCTGATCGCGGCCCTGAAGGCGCGCCTTGCCGGCTTCAAGGTGCCCAAGCGCATCCTGCGCCTGGACGAACTGCCCCGCAACAGCATGGGCAAGATCCAAAAACGGGTCCTTCGGGAGCGCTTCCGCAGGCTGTACCTGGCGCCGGAGGTGGGATCGTGACGACCTTGGCCCTTGATCATGTGCGGCCGGAGGTGGATCCGGAGGCCTGGGTGGCTCCGGATGCGGTGCTCATCGGACGGGTGCGTCTTCTCGCGCGGGCGAGCGTCTGGTTCCGGGCGGTGCTGCGCGGCGACAACGAACCCATCGAGGTGGGCGAGGAGAGCAACGTCCAGGACGGTTGCGTGCTGCACACCGACCCCGGCTTTCCGCTCACCCTGGGGCCGCGGGTGACGGTGGGCCATCTCGCCATGCTGCACGGCTGCACCGTCGGCGAGGGAAGCCTGATCGGGATCGGGGCGGTGGTCCTCAACGGTGCCCGCATCGGCCGCGGCTGCCTGATCGGGGCCAAGGCGCTGGTGCCCGAGGGGCGGGAGATTCCCGACCACAGCCTGGTGCTCGGAATCCCCGGCCGCGTGGTGCGCACCCTCACCCCCGAGGAACGGGAAAGCCTGCTCGAAAACGCCCGCACCTACGTAGCCCGAAGCGCGCGCTACCGCACCGGGCTCAGCTCCGCATAAGGCCCAAGCGGCCGAAACGTCGCGGGCTTGCGCATCCGCAACTGGGGGATCCGCCCCAAACCCTGCACGCGCCCACATCCCGCAAACCGCCGGGATCCGGACGCGTGCATCGGGGTCGCTCGGGATCTCCTAGGGTATGGAGCGCCCGGTCATCACCCCTGCGGGGCGCACGGATTGCCGCTCGCAGGCTGGCAGGGCCCGTGCATCATTTTCTTCATCCGCTTCATCATCGCACCTTCGCCCTCCTCGTGGGGCTCGCCGGCGGCGCAGGGGTTCATCATGCCCTTGGGACGCGCGGCGGCGCAGGGATTGGGCCGAGCCTGGCCGCCCATGGCCGGAGCGCAGGGGTTCATCTGCCGCGGCGCACAGGGATTGCCGGCCGGAGCCATCATGCCCTGACCCTGCATCCCCTGGCCCTGGCCGGCCGGCGGCCAACGACGCTTCTTCTTGCCGTCACCCGCCATGGCGGGCGCACAGGGATTCATCATCCCCGGCGCACAGGGATTGCCCGTCCCTTGGCCCTGGCCGGCCGCCGCGGGATTGGGCATCATGCGCTGCATCGGCTTGGCGCCGGGGGCGCAGGGATTGGCCTTGGCGGCACAGGGGTTGTCCGGCTCGGCCATGCCATGCGCCAGCGCCTGGGACAGACCGAGACGCCCCTTCGCGGCATCCCACTCGAGCCCGGAAGCCGCCGCCAGCACCAACGGCAAGGCGGTCATGGTCACCAGAAATCGCGTTCGCTTCATCATCCTTCCCTCCAAACGGGGTTTCCGATCGTGCGCCCGCCGCACCGTACGGCGCGACCGGCAGGGTCGACCATTTAGAAACATCTCATAAAAAGGAAAGCGGGACGGCGGCGGCCGTCCCGCACGATCCCGCGAACCGCTCAGGATCAACTTCCCACGCGCTCGAGCAGCATGCCCGCCGCCCGCGCGTAGGCGAGCGCCGAATCCGCCTTGGCCAGCGCCCGGGCGTGGTCGTACTTGCCCTGGGGCTTCTCGTGGTTGTGCCGCGCGGCGGCCAAGAGCGCCTTGGCGTCGTCGAGCAGCGCGTGCACGAGGGCGCGGTCACCAGCGGCCACCATGCCGCCCGCCGCCTCGAGCGCTTGGCTGACGCGTGCGATCTCCTCCTCGGCGGCCTTGAAATGACCCGGACATTCGAAGGCCTGCGCTGCGGTGGCCGAGAACAGCCCCAAGGCCGACACCACAGCGGTCGACAACAGCAAGCGACGCATGCTCACCTCCTTGGACCGATGACATTGTCCGCACCGCGGGTCGGGGCCGCGGTCGCCGCCACCTTAGACCAACCGCTGCCGTGACTGGAACCGTGGCGTTCACGATCGGGTGACCAGCGCCCGCGCTCAGCCGAGCCAGCGGCCGAACAACAGGGCCAGCCACACCGACAGGCCCACCTCGCGGTGGAGCCGGAAGTGGAACAGGCAGGAGTTGCGATCGTCGAAGTCCACCGCGCTAAGCTGCCAGGCGAGCAGCGCGGCGGGAAGCGCGAGGGCGAACAGATAGCCCGACCCGAGGCCGGCAGCAACTCCGGCGGCCGCCAGCAACGCCAGCATCCCGATCGCGAACAGCGCGACCCACAGCCGGCTCCGCTCGCCGAACAACAAGGCCGTCGACTTCACCCCGACGAGCCGGTCGTCCTCCTTGTCCTGGTGGGCGTAGATGGTGTCG